>SXIZ01000214.1 GCA_005779525.1 Methylococcaceae bacterium | reverse complement strand
GGTGGGCATTTAGTACGCACTATCGGCTTAAAACGAGCTAAGGTGAAGGTCGGATTGATGAACTTGGTCTACAACATGGTTCGTTTAGTCCAACTGATAAAACGTGACGAGCACGCAGTTAAACACAATTTTAATGACCAGAACGGGACAAGTGCGCCTGAAATGTCATTAAGACCGGGGGCTTTACCCGAATGACAATATAATTGAGGCGATTTCCGTCAAAATAGCTTGAAAAGTGGCTAAAATTTAAAAAAATAACTCAGGTTAATTTTTAGGGCGTCTGAATTTCGATTAATAGAGGCTCCCTCTATATTCTGGTTTTGACTTATCCACCTGTAAACACCATATTTAAAAAATTTGAATCCAGACAACATGTAACTACGAAGCCTAGAATTCCCAGATTCCAATATGTTTCATCCAAGCTAATGGCTAAACGCCAGCAAAAATGTAACACACCCAGAATCAAAAACAATAAGCACCACAAAATATTTCTGGTACACCAAGTAGGTTGCTGGAGGTTTAATTGATGTGCAGAGCCTACGATATGCAACACTGCTAAACAACTGCAGTTAATACGCCTGCAAATCCGCCGACAACTGCGTACTAAATTCCGCCAAGATTTGATCCATCAATTTGACCATCATGCCAATCTCCTGACTGGGCAGAGGGTGCGAGATTCGGGTATGCCCGCGTTTACTGACGTGTTGTTGCTGTTCGGTTTTTATGGTCCATACCGCTTCAAAGGTAACGCTTTGGCCTAATTGGGCATCGAATTGCAAGACATCAATCGCCACCCGATAGTGCACAGCGTCTAATAACGCCCATGGATAGGCATAAATAATGTCCTGCGGTTGCAGATTTGCGAGGTTGCGACTGATAACGCGGGTGACGTTATCCAGCAAGGGTTCGGCCCATTGCTGGGTCTCGGCAATATCGACATCCGGCTGGGCCGAGCGGGTGACGATGCCTTTGCGGTTAAGTAAAGCGGGTAACGCGACCGGGCCAATGCCGATAACGCGCGGTTGCTCACGCTTGGTAACCGGGTTATTCGCTGGGGTCAAGATGGGGTCTAAGGTGTAAAAATGCGTGGGAGCATCGCTGCTGCAGGCCTGTAAAAACCCAACGCTAAATACCATAGCCACGAGAGCGCAGTTTCTATGCATCGCTATTCCTATTCTTTTTTGCCACGCAATACGGCATCGGGGTGTTGTTCCATATAATCGGTCAGCTGCCTGACCGAGCTGGCGGCTTGGGTGAGTTCCTGTAGCATCTGTTGTAATTGATAATGCATATCCGAGCCAGGTTTTAAGGTGCTTAAGGATTGTTGTGCGGCGCTGAGGGTGGTGTCAGCATTACTTAGGGTCTTGCCTGCCGCAATCACGGTTTTATCGACCGAATGCAAGGTTGTGGTGGTGCTTTCCAAAGCCGAAGTCGCGGCAGTGGAGGTTTTTTGCAGGGATTGCAAGGTATGATTCAGCTCCAGCGTCAGTTCTTGCAAGGGCAATTTTGCCAGTTTATCCATAATGACTTTGGCCGAGTTGGAAAACTGATCTAAGGAGCTGGTAGTCGTTGGAAATTCTGGATACTTGCCCCCAGCCATAATTTCCGCAGGCTTGCTATCTGCATGAAAATCCAAATCGACTAATAATTGCCCGGTGAGTAAACTTCCGGTCTGCAATTGTGCGCGCAGGCCTTTTTTGACCAACGCCGCGACTAATTGCTCATTGCCAACCACAAAGTCGCCACTGACTTCTTTAATGCGTTCCAGTTCGAGTTCGACTAGCACGGGAATGCGAATTTCAGCGGAATTTTCATCGACTTCTAAATTGATACTCCTGACTTTGCCGATCGTAATACCGCGAATTTGTACTGGCGCCCCTTCCGCTAAGCCGCGAACCGAGCCTTTAAAGTACATGACATACAGTAAATTATTACGGTAAATCACTTGATTGGTTTGTTCGTAATCATCAAATAATTTATAGCTGCTGTTTTCCGGCTTCACAGGTGCCTTATCATCTTCGGGAGAAGCTTCAAAAGCGATGCCGCCACTGAGTAACGAAACCAACGGCGCGGTTTTGAATTTAAAACCTTCGGCGCCTGCGGATAAATTGATGCCGCCATCTTTCCAAAAACGCGTATGTTCGCGTACAAAATTATCGTAAGGCGCATTGATAAACGCCGTCAGTCGAATCATGCCATTGGCGGGCTCTAATTCGTAATTTAAGATTTCACCGACACTAATGCCATGGAAATTAATCGGGGTGCCTGCTCTTAAAGATCCGAGATTGTCGGTTTCGAGGAAAAAACTGCGCCCTTGTTGATTACGCTTTAATACCGGGGGATTAGCTAAACCCGTGAAGTGATATTGTTCATCGCCATCTCCAGGCTGCACCTCGATATAAGCCCCAGAAATCAGGGTACCCAAGCCTGAAACGCCACCTAGTCCAATTTGCGGGCGTACCACCCAAAAATTAGTGTGCTCATGCAGATAGGTCTCGGCACTGTGGTTAAGCTGGGCGGTGACCAAAATGGTTTTTAAATCATTCTCGATGGAGATTGCCGTAACTTTCCCAATTTCGACATTCAGAAAACGCAGTTTGGTTTTATCTACTTCCAAACCTTCTGCAGTAGGGAAATTAATAGTAATCACCGGGCCTTTTTCCTGCACGGCACGATACACCAACCAACCGCTGACGAGTAACGCAATTATAGGCAGTAGCCAGACTAACGGCAGTTCGGGACGTTTATTCAGCGAAATCTTGGCGGCGGTATACGAAGGTGGTTGTTCCATAGGTGTGCTTAAACTCCTTTACGATCCCATAACAAACGCGGATCAAAACTATTAGCGGCAAACATGGTTAACACCACGACCGCCGCAAATGCCGTTGCCGCGGGCCCAGCAATAATCTGACCTACACCGCCCAAATCCACTAATGACACTAAAATTGAAATCATAAATATATCCAACATCGACCAACGCCCCACAAACGCAATAATACGATAGATACGGGTTAAAAGCTTCAGATTACGCTGCCAGCGTTGGTGTATCGCCCATAATAAAATACTTAAACCCGTCATTTTTAATAACGGCACCAAAATACTGGCGACAAACACTAATAACGCAATCGGCAACATTCCAGAATGAATAAACGCAATAATGCCGCCCACAATAGTATGCGCTTCCGCCACGCCAAAGCGGGACACGGTCATAATCGGAAAAATATTCGCCGGAATATATAAAACAAAGCCCGTACATAATAGCGCCGCGGTGCGTTGAAAGCTGTGCGGCAAACGGGCATGCAACACCGCGGCGCAACGCTCACAATGTTGCGGCTCGTTGCTTGCTAGCATTGCACTCACATAGCCGCAGGCATGGCAACGACACAGACCTTGACGTAACGCCGATTGTTTATTGCTGATACTCATAAGCGGCTTTCCTCGCGATTAGCTTGCGCCTTGAGTTCTGCAATTTTGCGCCAAAATAAATGTTCATCCAAGCTACTCGACAACATCACCGCCACCAACAATAAGGCGACAAAAGCATATAAGCCAAACCCAAAACGCAATTCCGACATGGAAGATAATTTTACGCAGGCCACAATAATGCCTAGGGTATACACTTCTAGCATTGCCCATTCTTC
>SXIZ01000022.1 GCA_005779525.1 Methylococcaceae bacterium | reverse complement strand
GTGGTTGCTCGCGCGGCTGGCAATAAAATCCAATTTGTCTCCGCGACCGCAGGATCTGCTTCAGCAGTGCAAATCAGCAATGATAGCAACGGGGTATTAACTGACTTTGGTTTTGATCCTGCGGGACAAAGCGGTGTGGGCGCGGATGCCAGCACCAGCATTAATGTCGATGGCACCCCGAAAGATGTCGGGACTACGTATGCCAAAACCGTCAATGATGTGCTCATTGATATAGATGCGGCGATGAAAAAGTTTGGTGAAGCCCAAGCCCGAGCTGGCGCAAGACTCAATGCTTTAGATGACCAGCAATCATTGAATGAAAAATATCTGGTCGATACCAAAACGACCTTATCTGATACGCAGGATTTGGATTATGCCGATGCTATCAGTCGTTATAATTTACAAGAAGTGGGATTACAATCCGCACAACAAGCTTATTCCAAAATCCAGAAGTTATCGCTGTTTAATTACTTATAAGTGCTTTAGCTTGTTCCCGGCACGGCTAAGTCCGAACCAGACTTCACCCAACAAGCTCAAGCCTCTTTGGATGCGAGCGCCCAATAACTCAAGCATGAGTGTAAAATTTTTTTCATCGGCAGCATCACGACCTATTGCTTAAAGTTCAGCATATTACAGTTGCAAATCGGCACCCACCCACCAGCCGCATCGGTGCAGACAACAAGCAATTTACAAAACACTTTGCGTCATGCTCATCGCATCCATTATACTTTCTGAGGTCTAAAGCAACAGGCAGAAACACGTTTATGCTGCCCGACTAATTTGAAGTGAAACTAGTTAAAGTGTGATTTTTTACATCACTACCAGATATTCATGTTCAAAGGGCATGAATTGCAATTTCTTACAACTTAGCCACGGGTATTCCCTTTTTATTTAGTGACTATTTCCGAATTTACAAATTTTTCGCTCACCCTAGGCAGCAATGAATTGCTAGGGCTACTGACTATTGGCGTTGCTGTATTTGGATATTGTAAAATCAAGTTATTGCGCTGCCTTAAACAAAAGCAACACGTCTCTGAGGAGTTACAGTCATCTTTAGAAAAGCTGCGCTATTTAACAGCCACCAGCCCCTCTGTATTATTTTCTATGCGGGTGACCAGCCAAGCGATTGTAACTCACTGGATAAGTGACAACATTTCTCGGGTTATCGGCTATACCCTGGACGAAGCCAGCCAACCTGGGTGGTGGCAAGCTAATTTGTATGCCGAAGACCGTGAACGGGTTTTGCATGAATCACAAGCATTATTTGTCGGCAAGCATCAAATTTATGAGTATCGCTTCAAACACGGCAATGGTTCTGTGATCTGGGTGCGCGATGAACAGCAATTAGTGGCGGACGAGTTTGGGCAACCTAAAGAAATATTGGGTTCTTGGACGGATATTACCGAACTCAAATTAAAAGAAATCAATCTGCGTATTGCTGCCACCGCCTTTGAAACCAAAGACGGCATTATGATTACCGATCACGCCACGCGCATTATCCGCGTCAACCGTGCCTTCAGCCAATTAACGGGCTACAGCGCCGAGGAAGTGCTTGGCAAAACGCCAGCGATTCTAAATTCTGGGCGCCAAGATGAGGAATTTTATAAAAAAATGTGGCATGACTTACTGCACAGCCAACATTGGGAAGGCGAGATTTGGAACAAACGCAAAGACGGCAATATCTATCCGGAGTGGCTGGCGATTAGTGCAGTACAAGATCGCTTAGGCAACACCAGCCATTATGTCGCCACATTTTTTGATATGTCTGAACGCAAGGCAGCAGAAGAATATATTCGCAATTTAGCGTATTACGATCCCCTGACGGGCTTACCTAATCGCCGCTTAATTATTGATCGCTTAGGTATTGCCTTAAGCAATAGCTATCGCTCTGCGTATTATGGCGCCATCATGTTTTTGGACTTGGATCGTTTCAAAATTCTCAATGATACTCAAGGGCACGACAAAGGCGATCAATTGTTGACGCATGTCGCCCGCCGACTACAAGCATGCGTACGCGAAGGTGATACTGTGGCCCGCTTGGGCGGCGATGAATTTGTAGTGATGCTGGAAAACTTGGCTAAGCACCAAACCGAAGCCGCCGTCAAAGCGCAATTTGTCGCAGAGAAAATTCGCGACTCCTTATCCGCACCTTACTTATTGGAATTGAATTCCAACGAAAGTGAAAAATCCATACTCGAGCATCATTCCAGTGCCAGCATCGGTCTGGTGCTATTTCAAGGGCACAGTGTTGCCAGTGATGATTTACTTAAACGCGCAGACTTAGCAATGTACCAAGCCAAGCATGCGGGTCGAGACGCGATTAGAGTCTTCGATCCTGCTATGCAACTAGCCTTAAACGAACGCACCGCCCTGGAAACCGACTTGCGTCAAGCCGTGCTGAAGCAACAATTTATGCTTTATTATCAATCACAGGTTGATAGCGCAGGTAAAATTATTGGGGCAGAAGCCTTAATTCGTTGGCAGCACCCGCAGCGTGGACTGATCCCACCAGACAGCTTTATTCCGTTAGCTGAAGAAACCGGGTTAATTATTCCTATCGGCCTGTGGGTTTTACAGCAAGGTTGTCTAGTGCTCGCCGAGTGGCAAAAAAATCCCCAAACCCAACATTTAAAATTAGCAATTAATGTCAGCCCTAGACAATTTCATCAAGCAGATTTTGTACAACAAGTGGAAAAGGTTTTAATCGATACCGCGGTGAATCCTGAATATCTGAAGTTGGAAATCACAGAAAACTTGATCATGGATAATTTAGATGAAGCCATTAACAAAATGTATGCTATTAAAAAGTTTGGCGTGGGCTTTTCTATGGATGATTTCGGCACAGGCTACTCATCATTAGCCAGTTTGCAAAAACTGCCCCTAGACCAGCTCAAAGTTGATCGAGGTTTTATCCGAGATTGGGTAGAAGCGGGCAATGATGCCGCCATTATTCGTACAATACTCAACCTGGGGCGCACCTTAGGCTTGACGGTCATTGCCGAAGGTGTTGAGACCTCAATTCAGCTAGATTATTTAGCGCAATACGGTTGCCCGATTTTCCAAGGGTACTATTTCTCCGAGCCCTTACCCTTGGCTCAATTTCAAGATTTACTTTAATCAATAACGCTGTAACGTTTTATCCCAATTAAGGCAGCCGCGTAAACTCAAATTCAGTTCTGCACTACACACAGTTACTCCCAAATTCTGGGCATAAGCTTGTGGATAAACGGTTAGATTGATAGTCAACATTATGATTTAATTTGTATTTTACAAGATGTATAAAATTTATACACCTTGCCATGAACACGCATACAGCACCCATCTATCAAGCTCTCGACAGGCCCAAAATCTCGGATAGCACTATTCATCAGCGATTAAGGATGAATGTATACAATGAACCCCATAGACAGCAACCAAGGTTTTCCGTCTAAGTTTTTGTTTTAACCATCATTCCAGCCTGGAGAAATCCCATGATTACTTTAATCGTCACTGCATTTATGTATATTTATTTAAATAAAGTGAACTTCCAACACAGAAGGACGTCTAAGAAATGAGAGTAAAAAACCCTTTTAATATCCAAATAAAGCATCCCGCCGACAGAAATCTAGTTTGCGGGATTTTTTTTGCCTGCAAACTCTCCAACCCCCGAAATTCATTTACTCCCAATTCTGAGAGCAAGTTTTAACACTACGGTAAAGCTTCTAAAGCTTCGCAGCTGCTGGCTGATCAGCAAGCCTGCAACAGTGTAAGTTGCTATAGCAGCATACGGCAAATGCTGTAGCTAGATAATACACAGATATTCTTAACCTCGTAGAATGGCATATAATTTGCTGAAAATAATTTCAAATGTTCTTTTGAATTATGCGTTTAATTTATTTTTCGTAAAATAACCTTGACCAGCACATGACCGACGTTAAAACTAAAGCTGAAAAAACCCGCAATCGGCTATTAGTCACTGCCAGTCGTATTTTTGCTGAAAAAGGCTTTCAAATGGCCACGATTGCGGAAATTTGCGAGCAGGCAGAAACCAATATTGCTTCGGTCAATTATCATTTTCGCGATAAAGAAACCCTATACGCAGAAGCTTGGCGTTTTGCGTTTAACCACGAACTGTTGCGCTACCCGCCAGACGGTAATGTAGGTGCCGATGCCTCTGCAGAAGAACGTCTCGCTGGCAGAATTCGGGCGCTAATCTTACGTATCAGCGATGAACAGTCATATTCCTTTGCTATCATTCACAAGGAAATGGCGCAACCGACACGTCTGTTATCCGCTATTTTAGAAGCTGAGATCAATCCACAACGCTTAAAAATGTTGGCATTATTAGCAGAATGTTTAGGCGAGAAGGCAAACGAGCAACAAATTCAATTTTGCCACGCGAGCATTGTGGGACAATGTTTTCACTTACTCCGCTTAAAACGCATGCAAAGTTCTGATTCGTTAAGTACTCTACCCAAACCGATTAACGACCAGCAGGCATTTGCAGAGCATGTTGTGCAATTTTCGCTAGCAGGTATTCATGCCCTGCGTACCCAAACCGAGACGACTTAAACCCCCATGAATGAAGATCAACTCCCTGAATTAGCCACAACTGCAACCCAACGTTGGACGTTCTGGTTTTGGCTAATAGTCATCTTGCTCGCCATCGGTGTGGCAGGCTATTATTTTAAATTCGCGAAGCAAGCTGAGGATAATCACCCCCAACAGGAATCCCGCGGCGGTAAACGAGGTTATGGCAGAGGTGAGCACGAAGATCGGCCCGCAGTGGTCTCGGTGGAAACCATCACCAGCAGTGATTTCCCGGTCTATCTAAATGGCTTAGGCACGGTAACCGCATTACGTACCGTCACCGTACGTCCACGGGTGGATGGCGAATTGACCCGCATTGCGTTTACCGAAGGCCAACAGGTACAAGCTGGCGATTTGTTGGCAGAAATTGATCCTCGCCCGTTTCAAATTCAGTTGCAACAAGCGGAGGGGCAATTACTCCGCGACGAAGCTTTGCTCAAAAATGCGGAAACCGACCTCAACCGTTACCAAACCCTACTCGAACAAGATTCTATTTCTGCGCAACAAAGTAAAACCCAAGAAGCGCAAGTCAAGCAATTTAAAGGCACAGTCGCCATGGATAAGGCCCTGGTCAATTCTGCTAAATTACAGCTGGATTATGCGCAAGTCCGGGCGCCGATTGCTGGACGGGTGGGCTTACGCCAGCTTGATCAAGGCAATATTGTACGTGCCAACGATGCTAACGGCATCGTGGTCATTACCGAGTTACAACCGATTAGCGTGGTGTTTACCTTGCCGGAAGATAAAATTCAGGCAGTTATCCAACGCTGGCAAAAAAATCAGAACCTCACAGTAACCGCTTTTGACCGCGCAGGGAAAACCAAACTCGCACTAGGCAAGCTAAAAGCCATAGACAATCAAATTGACGCCAGTACGGGTACCTTAAAATTTAAAGCCGAGTTTGACAATAAAGAGCTTACGCTGTTTGCCAATCAGTTTGTCAATGTGCAAATGCATTTAGAAACCCTGCAAAAGGCCACCTTGGTGCCCAGTGCGGCTATTCAAAACGATACCCAAGGCGCCTATGTCTACGTAGTCAAAGATAAGCAGGTGGAGACTCGTCGGGTAGTAGTAGGACCTACCAATGCCGAGCGGGTTGTGGTCACAGGTAATTTAGCTGCCAATGAAATAGTTGTGGTCGAAGGCTTTGATAGCTTACGTGACGGTGGCAAAGTCGATGTTGCCAAACAAGACGGGCAAGCAATTGCCGCCGCGCCCGACTTACGCCCTCAAGGCGAGGGTAAACCCTCCAAACGCGAGCGACGTTAAAACATGCTTAACCCCAACCCGAGTTCAACGGTGTTTAATCCCTCCCGGCTATTCATTTTACGCCCAGTCGCCACCACATTACTGATGTTGGCGATGTTGCTGGTGGGGATTTTAGCGTATCGCTTGCTGCCAGTTTCGGCCTTGCCGCAAGTAGATTATCCGACTATTCAAGTTGTGACCTTATATCCAGGGGCTAGCCCTGACGTTGTGACTTCGGTGATTACCTCGCCGCTGGAGCGACAGTTTGGGCAAATGCCAGGCTTGGCGCAAATGTCGTCGACCAGTTCTGGCGGTGCGTCAGTCATTACCTTGCAATTTAATCTAACGCTGGATTTAGACATTGCCGAACAAAGCGTGCAAGCGGCGATTAATGCAGCCACTAACTTTCTGCCCAACGACTTGCCGCAACCGCCGATCTACAGCAAGGTGAATCCGGCAGATACGCCGATTATGACTTTGGCGGTAAGCTCTAAAGCTTTACCGTTATTTAAAGTGGAAGATTTGGTCGATACTCGCTTAGCGCAAAAAATTGCACAGCTTCCAGGGGTCGGTTTAGTCAGTATCAGCGGCGGTCAACGCCCTGCAGTCAGGATACAGGTCAATCACAAAGCTTTAGCCGCCTATGACATCAGCTTGGAAGATGTGCGTAGCGCCATTGCCAGTGCCAATGTCAATCAACCTAAAGGCATGTTTAACGGTCCGATGCGTTCGGCGATTATCGACACTAACGATCAACTCCGCTCGGCAGCTGAATATCAAGCTTTAGTGATTGCGTATAAAAATGGTGCGGCGGTGCATTTAGCCGATGTCGCCGAGGTGGTTGATGGCGCTGAAAATGCGTTACTCGCGGCCTGGGCTAATGAGCAAGCAGCGATCATCGTCAATATCCAACGCCAACCTGGGGCTAATGTGATTGCGGTGGTGGATAGCATTAAAGAACTACTGCCAAGTTTACAAGCTAGTTTGCCATTGCATGTGGAAGTGTTACCGTTAACCGATCGTACCGTCACCATTCGGGCGTCAGTGCATGATGTGCAATTTGAATTGCTGCTCGCCATCGCCTTAGTGGTCATGGTGATATTTTTATTCTTACGCAATATTCCGGCAACTATTATTCCAGGCGTCGCCTTACCGTTATCGCTGGTGGGTACCTTCGCGGTAATGTATCTGGCTGAGTTCAGCATTAATAACCTGACCTTGATGGCCTTAACCATAGCCGTCGGCTTTGTCGTCGATGACGC
>SXIZ01000213.1 GCA_005779525.1 Methylococcaceae bacterium | reverse complement strand
TGCGTCGCTTTACAGTTCGTTCCGGTGTTTTGCTAGGCCTATGCTTAGGGGTAAGCACGCTGTTGCATGCTGCCAGCGCTTTAGCGCCGGGGTATGCACCTTTGGCCTTTAAAGCACCGATACCTGGGAGCTATAGCTTGCCGTTATTGGGTACCGCAGGCGATGGGCAAGTGCTAACGACCCAAAATCAAGACCTGCAGTTGCACCATTTCATGGGCGATAAAGTCGTGTTGCTGAGTTTTATTTATGCCACTTGTAGCGATGTCAATGGTTGTCCTCTAGCGTTGGCGGTTTTACATAAGCTCAAAGATCGCTTACAAGACCAACCCGAAGTTGCTGATCAATTGCGCTTAATCACCCTGAGTTTTAATCCTGAGCATGATACCCCAGAACATATGCAGCATTTAGCACAGGAGTTACAAGGGAGTGGTGCTGAATGGCAATTTTTAACCACTCGCGGGGAGCAACAATTACAGCCAATACTGCAGCAGTACCCGCAAAATATTCAAAAAGTTATGAATGCTCAAGGTCAGTTCACTGGCAGCTTTAATCATAATTTGCGCGTTTATCTTATCGATAAACAAAAACATATCCGTAATATTTACAGTGCCAGCTTTTTACATGCGGACACGGTACTCAATGATATTCAAACCCTATTATTGGCAGAGCACGCTGGCCCTGCGCCGGAAAACCGCCCTTCAACACCTGAGCGTTATACCGCAGGGGATGATAAAACTGCCTATACCCACAGCGATTATCACACCCATTCTGTTGCGCTTACCCAGCGGCAGGGGCAGGTTGTGGATTTATGGGCCTTGGCGCAGCAGCCTTTGTTGGGTTTGCCAGCGTTGCCTGTGCCCGCGAATAATCCGCTTACGCCCGCCAAAATAGCATTAGGGCGAAAATTATTTTATGACCGTCGTTTATCTTTGAATAATACGCTTTCGTGTGCCATGTGCCATATCCCAGAACAAGGCTTTAGCAATAATGAAATGGCGACTGCTGTGGGCGTGGAAGGGCGCAGTGTTAATCGTAATGCCCCGACTCTCTATAATGTCGCCTACGCACAAAAACTGTTTCATGATGGTCGTGAAGACACGCTAGAGCAACAGGCCTGGGGACCTCTATTAGCGACGAACGAAATGGCAAACCCCTCGATCGCTGCCGTCCTCACTAAAATCAAACGGAGTCCCGACTATGCGGGATTATTTGAAAGTACTTTCGGTGCGCCTGTGGGCATGGAAAATTTGGGCATGGCATTGGCCAGTTATCAACGTGTGTTAAATTCTGCAGATTCCCCGTTTGATCGCTGGTATTTTGCTAAACAGGCGGATGCGCTTTCGCCCACTGCGCAGCGTGGCTTTGCCTTGTTTACTGGTAAAGCGGGTTGTAGTGCCTGCCATACCCTGACGGCTGAATATGCCTTATTTAGCGATCAGCAATTACATAATACCGGCGTCGGTTACGCCGCGTCGATGACCCCCACGGAAAGTAAACGCCAATTACAAATAGCCCCGGGCAGGTTTATCGAAGTTGATCGTCAGCAGTTCGACAGTCTTGCCGAGCCTAAAGTGAATGATTTAGGCGCCTATGCGGTGACGCAAAACCCCAAAGATCGTTGGCACTATAAAACCCCAAGTTTACGTAATATTAGTTTGAGCGCACCGTATATGCACAACGGCGTGTTTTCCAGTTTAGAAGAAGTTATTGCCTTTTATAATCGTGGCGGAATCCCCAACGAAAACCTCGATCCTTTAATCCGGCCATTACATTTAAGCACAGCTGAGCAAGCAGAATTGCTCGCATTTTTAGAGACTTTAACAGGCAGCAATGTGAATGCTTTAGTCGCGGATGGTTTTGCTGCTCCGATTGGACAGTAGGGGCGGGTCGCTGGTGAGCAAATCGGTGTAGGGTGGCTATTCTGACTTTTCAGCTTATAGCCATCTAGGGGCGTCGCTCGATTTGGAGACTGGCAACTTCAGATAAATTTTCACTGCAAACTTTTGCTGCCGCATAGAACACGCGATCAATCTTTCTGCAAAGTTTGGCAAGCTGTTTATCCTTGAAAGAGCAGTTGAGTCCTATAAATTCCGTTCGTGCTGAGCAGTGTCGAAGCATGAGCGGGATTTATAGGACTCACCCATCGGGTGAAAGCCTGTACACCGTCCATGCTTCGACTGGCTCAGCACGAACGGTGTTACAGGCTTTCAACTGCTTTTTCTAGGTTTATTGATTGCGCGTCAGGCTGGCTCTGACAACAGCGGCATAGGTTCTACCGATACGTACTTCTGAGCCGTCGTTAAGCATGGCGATTTGCGGAGCAAAAGCTACCTGCTTGATACGCACAATCCTGTTGCGGCGCACTATGCTGCTGCGGTGGATACGCATAAATTCTGCCGGATCCAGTTGTTGTTGGAGCGATCTGAGACTTTCGTGGTGCAGGTATTCTCCATCAAGTGTGTAGATGCGCACATAATCTCGGTCAGCCTGCAATCTGATTATTTTCTCTACCTCAATACGCACATAATCGCCTCTGACCTTTAGCCAAAATTCCTTGGCCCACTGAGTTTGAACATTGAGAGCGTGTTTGAGCGCGGCAATAGTTTCTTGCAGCTCCGCGAGTTGATCAGCGTGTAATCGCGCATTCGAGCCCAAACGGGCGCGTTCCATGGCTAAATTGAAGCGTCCGGGCTCTATTGGTTTGGTAACATAATCCACTGCGTTAGCCTCAAAAGCACGTAAGGCGTAATGATCGAAAGCCGTGACGAAAATGACAACCGGAATATCCGGTGCGAGTCGCTCTAAGACATCAAAACCACTACCACCCGGCATTTGAATATCTAACAGAAGAATATCGGGTTGTATTTCGTTGGCTAACCGACAGGTTTCGTCTACATCGGCCGCAGTTTCAGTGCGTTTAACCCAGTCAATTTTCGCCACTAAACGCATCAGCCTGCGTCTGGCAAGAGGTTCATCATCGGCTATCAGTACCGTAAAGTCTGTCATACTGAGCTCCAAGGGATAGTAATCGTTGCGCGGAAACGCTGTTCAGCCACCACCCCCGCAGCAAAATGCCCTTCTGTTTGAAAGCGGGCAGCCAGCCGTTTAGCCACATTCTGTAAACCTACCTGCATACCGATGGGTTGATTTTTAGTGATACCTGCGGGTGGAATATCGTTTTCCACGATAAGGTATAAGCGCTTATCCTCTCGGTAGGCTTTAAGCGTGATTTCAACCCGACTGCTGCTCGCGCCCACGCCATGTTTCACGGCATTTTCAATGAGAGGTTGCAGGATTAAGCTCGGGACGCGCGCATTCAAAATTTCCAGCGGGACATCGATCATAAAAGTCATGCGGTCGGAAAAGCGTTCACGCTCTATGGCTAAATATTCTTCTTGCAACGCAATTTCAGCACCGAGAGAAACGTCTTGCATGGGATCTAAGACTAGTGTTCTGCGCATAAAGTTAGAGAGCGAAAGTACCATGCGTTCGGCGCGGGTAGATGCGCCTTCTTCAATTAAGCCTGCGATTGAGTTCAGGGTGTTGAACAGAAAATGCGGATTAATTTGATAGCGCAGAGCCTGCATTTGCGCATTTAAGGCTTCTCTGCGCACTTCTGCCAATTGTCGCTCGCGTTCCACGACCTCAAAATTATCCAATACCGCGACGAATAAACAACTCCAGCCAAACATCATGGCGGCGCCCTCAATTAAGGTATAACCAGAATACGTCGGGTCAAACGCTACAGGCTTGGGATATTGGCAGATGACATAATTTATGAAATCGAGAGTTGTGTAGATCGGGGCCGCTACCGCGGCCATCAGAAAACATAATAAAGCCTTCAGTAAAAATGACAGCTTATGCCGCAGACGAAATAATAGGCTGGCCATCAGGTAAGTCATCATGGCACTGATGCTGAATAACACCAGTTTTAACGGTGCCGATTCCAGTGGGTCGATATGGATGAAATAGCCTAACAGGCTGTCTGCTAAAAACATGCAAACCCAGTACACGATATTCAGGCGAAATGCCGCCTGCATGGCGCCACAGGGATCTTGTGTTGCGAATTGGCTTGGACTTTCAGTCGTAGTTTTCATGGGAATATTATCCATAGTTCCCTAAGTCTATTAAATGTCATTCGTCGTCAAATATTTGCCGTTGGCAGATAATTTTGACGTTTATCTCAAGATTATAGCGCTTGGCAGAAAAGCGCTTAACTGGGTTGTTAAGACGTTTTAGAATGCATTCGCCTAGTCAACAGTCCCTGGTTTTCCAAACTATATTGCTGGCTAAAGAGTCCATGCTGCTGATTTGAAAAGTTCAATGTGGGGCAGTGCAATTTTTTATAGCGTCAAATTGCCAAGGAGAAAAGCAAAATGCACGCAAGCATATTATTTTTTATGATCTTAGTGTTGTATGATCTTCCTCTACAGGCAGACAGCACTGCACCTGTTTTCGAGAATAACATACTCACCCTACCGCGGGTAGATTATGCAGGAAAAATTGCGCAATTTCAAAATCTACAATTTAAATGGCGGCCGATGGTCGTTGGGATTTACAAAAATACGCCGATGCTAATCCGGCTTTGGTTGCAGCTGTTGAGTTGCTGTCACTGCCTACTGTACCTGTTCAGGTACAGGTGAAAATTTCGGGTTATTTACCTTCTAAATGTTATCGCTTAGGTGAAATCTTTAGCCAACGTGATGGCAATCAATTTACCTTAGCCGTAAATCAAATTCAGCTGCAAACCTTAGTTGCTTGTGCGGCGGTCATCGAGCCATTTACCACAAAAGTTGCATTGGATGTTTATGGGCTGCCTAAAGGCCGCTATACAGTGAATGTCAATAATGTTACTCAGTATTTTGAGTTGCCTAAAGATAATCAGTAAAGAGTTATGCGAGTGCTCGCAATGGATTTAAATTTTGACCTGGGTAAGAAATATGCATAGTGCTGCCGGGCCTTAGCTTCGTATTTTGCAGTCTCCTCTATGCTGCAACAATGGTGTACGTAAACGCCTTATTCAATCTGTGGCGGTCAAGTTGCTTGTGCATAAATCTTAAATTTACGGAGTAAAAAATGCTGAAAAAATGCTGGGTAATATTTCTGATGTTCTTAAATTGCAAGGTTTGGGCGGTGAACACTTACGATCCTGCCACGGGCTTGCTCAAACTCGATGCCGTCGTGGTCAACGACACCCAATTTAACGATGTTCAGGTCAAGCTCAATGCAATTGACGTCCTTAAGATCGGGAGTAGTCAAGCGTATGGCGAGGTCACTGCGAGTTGTTCGGATGGCAATCTGAGTCTGGAACACTTTAACGCGATCACCCAAGGCATGAGTTTAGGCCAAGTTAAACAAATTATCGGCTGCACCTATACACCCTCACTCACTGTTGCTGACGGTAATACGAGTCGTTACACCTGGGATGGAGGTCTTAAGTATTTGGTGGTGATTTTTGATGCGGCAGGAAATAACGTAACTAAAGACAGTGTTTTTAAAATACGCGCTGGGTTTTAGTCAGCGATGCGCAATAAAATTTAATCATATCAGCTTATTATTTATTGCATTTAGTTATGCGGACACGCACCGACATTCAATATCTGGAAATACCAAAAGGAAAAATCACAATGAATATACTCACTCTAGGAATATCAGCTGTTATTGCCATGCTGACGGGTTGCGCAAGTATTACCCCTATTAATAATTTAGGCTTACCTCCGGTAAGTATTATTAAGGGAGATATTACGCTACTGGATGCCACTGGATTTATGCTAAAGGATCAATCTAGCGCCATCTATGTGAGAGCTCAGCTTGCAAAGCATAAAAATTTAGACCTTGCTGTGAATGAGAACGTCCAAGTGTATGGCAATTTGCTGGGCGGGCAGGAACGCATATTTGATGGCTATGTGATTGAAAAATCCAATAGTGAACAAATTGTGATTACGCTTCCCACGCCTCATATGGGCTTTATTATTCAGAGTTCTTTTAAATAATGCCAAAAAATAACTTCATGCTTATTGGCCTTAGAAAGGGGGGCATCATGTATTTAAAACCCATTATTATCCTATGCGTCGTTGGACTAACCGCCTGCACTCATACTGGCAGTATCTATAACAACCTCTACGATGGCTTAAGTTTGAGAGAAGCACTCGTGCACCCGTCAGCAGAGGCAAAGCTAAGCGAGCAATCCATTGGGTATCATCGCTATGCCTATGAACGCGATAAGTTATTGCACAGAAATGATAATAAATAAACCAATGGCTTAGCAATTAACAGTCTAGATAGTACGTCACCATTAGCGAAAAAAACGGAGCTTTCCCCATGGAACATGCAAAATTACTTAAATGCAGAAACTTTCTGGCAGCGATATATTTGATTAGCCTGTTAATATCAGGCTCAAATCCAGCGCTTGCGATTAACGCAGCTCGGGATTACCAACTTGAGTTCTCACTTCCCCGCCAAGAGCAAGCCTCGGTATTTCTTTGGCTTAATAGCATAGCAACGGCGCACGATGGCAGTATTTGGACATCTGATAACAGTAGTGGATATGCAACACTTTAAAGCGGATGGTAGTTTTATTGCTAACTTTAAAGCCAAATTGGCGGACATCGCGGTCGCAAATGATGGTAGTGTCTGGGGTATTGTAGTCACTGGCGATCCTGAAACCTTTGCCATTATTGTCAATCATTATGCCACCGATGGGAAATTCATTAATAGTTTTAGCATTCCCCAGAAGATAGATGGCCGCTCATCGCTGACCGATCTCAGTATTGCCGCGGATGGCAGTCTTTGGGTGATGACGGATCGTGATGTGCAACACTTCACTACCCAAGGGAGTCTTCTGACACAATTTAGCATCAAGCTAGCCTCCGAGGCTAAATTGCTGGGATTTTCCTTAAGTCCAGACGGCAGTCTATGGCTTTCCGCAACCGACGCGCTATTTCATTTCCAAGCCAACGGCACTTTA
>SXIZ01000212.1 GCA_005779525.1 Methylococcaceae bacterium | reverse complement strand
GTTGCCAGCCTGATACACGGTTCGTGCTGAGCGGTGTCGAAACGTGAACCGTGTTTCAGGCGGGCAACCAATGTGACACCACTTGCTAAGCTTGACTACTTACGGGAGATAATGCGATTAATTGTTGTTCGAGGATTTTTGTCGCGGTAATGTCAATAAACGTAATGACCACGCCATCAATGACATTATCTTGTGTGCGGTAAGGCATAATACGCGCCTTAAACCAAGCATTATCAATGGATTTGACTTCTTTTTCACTAAAGATCAAGGTTTGAAAAACCGATTGGGCATCTTGGTGAAGATTTGGATAGTCAAGAATACTCGCGATATCCGACAGCGGCCGTCCAATATCACTGGCGATCAGTTTATATAACTGCGTCGCATGACTGGTAAAACGCCGGATATTTAATTTACCATCTAAGAAGATGGTGGCGATTTCCATACTGTCGAGCAAATTCTTCATATCATTATTGACCCAAGAAAGATCATTGACTTTGGATTGCAGTTCGGCATTCATAGTTTGCAATTCTTCGTTCATGGACTGCATTTCTTCTTTGGAGGTGGTCAATTCTTCATTGGTCGATTGCAGTTCTTCATTGGTAGACTGTAATTCTTCATTCGCAGATTTTAGTTCTTCTTGTGAAGACTGTCTTTCTGCATGCAAAAGTTGCAATTCATCTTGCGCATGACGCAGTTCGGTTTGTAGGGCTTTGACGGTGCTATTGGATTTTTTAGTCGCGTTTACCGGTATCACTGAATCTTCAACATCAATAAACACAACTATATATAGCCCCTGCAAAGCCTCTACTTGCGTGATCGCCTGCACTAGCAGATTGATAGTTTGATAACTGCCATGGACAGGGATACGAATATCCGTGATCTTCACCATCTCCGTCTGGTGTTGCGCTGTCTGTAATGCCCTAGCCAAAATGTGACGTAAACCCTCACGTGCCATGGCATGAATATTCCAGTTCGCTTTGCCCGCAGCGGGCTCAAGATATTTACCCGTACGCCCGTTAATATACAAAATATCCCCTTCTGCAGTGACGACAACGGCAGAAGGGGTAAACTTTTGCAGTAACAGTTGTTCAACCAAATTTTGTAAATTAATCTGAGGTTTGGTAGTGACTATTTTTTGTTCGACCATAGATGCGACCGGGAAAGATTTGGTGGGGAATTCAATATTCAGGAGTGATAAAGAATGCTCTAAACGCCGATAAATACGTGCTTTATTATCGATAAGCGCAAAGAGACTGGTGTAATTACTGATTGATTCAGCATTGCCCAGTATCAGTAGGCCGTGGGGCGTTAATGCATAATAAAATAACGGAATCAACTTTTGCTGCAACTCTTGACCTAAATAAATCAAAAGATTACGACAACTTAGTATATCCAGCTTCATAAATGGCGGATCCATGATGATATTTTGCTCGGCAAATATCACCATTTCACGAATTTCTTTACAAATAGTGTAACCCTCATGTTCCGCAATGAAAAAGCGTTGTAACCGCTCACGACTAAAATCATTGGCAATGCTAATAGGATAGCGGCCTTGTCTAGCTTTATTAATCGCATCGGCATCTAGATCAGTCGCGAAAATTTGCAGGCTAAATTGTCCATGCAGCTTTTGGGCAAATAAAGCTTCCTTAAACAACATCGCCAAGGTATATGCCTCTTCCCCTGTTGAACACGCAGGAATCCAAGCACGCAAATTTTTACCTGCGGGATAATTTTGGAATAAGTTCGGTAAAGCTTCTGCTTTAAAACATTCCCAGACGCTAGGATCACGAAAGAACTGGGTCACGCCAATTAATAATTCTTTGAAGAGTAGGCTTAATTCCTGCGGATTTTCTTGCAGGTATTGCACATATTGGCTCTTAGTTTGAATATGATGCAACCCCATGCGCCGTTCAATACGCCGATAGATGGTATTTTTTTTATAGGCAGAAAAATCATTGCCAGTATGTTTTCTCAGCAACAAGATAATGCTTTCAAGATCAGTTTGTGTATCGGATGCTTGCGGCTTGTGCACCACGGCAGGTGGTTGGGAATGATCTTTAAAACGCGCAAAAATACTTTCGGCAATAGCCTCTGGGGGCAGAATAATATCTGCGTAACCCGCATTAATAACACTGCGCGGCATGGAATCGTATTTTGCGGTTTCTGGGGTTTGCACGGCCACCAGTCCCGAATTTTGCTTAATTGCGCTTGCACCCAAGGTTCCATCAAACCCCATACCTGAAAGAATAACGCCAGTCGCCCGCGCCAATTGATCCTCGGCTAAGGCACAAAAAAATCTATCAATGGGTAAATGCAATCCTCGAGTTTCCACGAGATTAGTTAAATATAAGCTGCTATGCAAAATAGAGAGATCGCGATTGGGCGGTATGACATACACCCGATCAGGTTCAACAGGCAAACCATGCTCCGCCACATTGACTGGCATGGGCGTCGCGCGCTGTAATAGCTCAGGCAAAATGCAGCTATGATTCGGATCAAGATGCTGAATTACGACATATGCCGCACCACTGTTAACAGGCACATGCAAAAAAAATTGTTCTAAAGCTTCTAGCCCCCCCGCAGAAGCACCAATAGCGATGACTCGGGGGGTAGAGTTATCAGTAACTACGTTGCTTGTAGGTTCGTCGGAGGTCTTACTGTTGATCGGGCCGTCCATATTGACTCGTAGTTAATGAAGATTAGGAAACGAATTGCTAAGTATGCATTAGCTTTCACTAAGCTTACCTGACAGTATGCATGACAAGCATGCTGAGTGCAATGCCAGTCTTGCCGACATAAATCCCTAGTCGATTAAAACTCGCTAAGTGCTCTAACGTACAGATAAAGTGAGATTTATCGCTGATAGTTACGAGGTAGATTGCATCACGGAGCGTAGCTACATTGCATTCTCAATGAACCAGGAGCAGCAAAACATGGCTAAACGCAAAGAGCAACGGCAACACCCGAGAATCGATCATCCGGGTGATGAGCAAACCCCAATCCGTTACGAACTGTTCAGCAGTGAACGTTTGGAGCAACACGCCATCAGCTTGGCACACGCCCAAAAAATAAGATCCCCCACCTCCAGTCGAACCTTAATACCCAGAGTTCAGGAAAATTCACGTATCTTACTAGAAGCCTATAAATCCATTGCCAAGGCCGTGAGCGAACAGCACGCGATCACCCCAGCGGCAGAATGGTTGCTAGATAATTTTTATATTATTCAAGAACAAATTGCCGATATTCACGTCGACTTGCCCGCCAGCTATTATCGGCAATTGCCAAAATTATCCGAAGGCGTTTTAGCAGGTTATCCTCGCGTCTATGGCATCGCTTGGGCGTTAATCGCCCATACCGATAGCCGCTTTGCTCCAGATATGCTCACGCAGTTTGTACGTGCATATCAAACGGTGGTGCCGCTGACCTTGGGAGAACTTTGGGCGATACCGATTACCCTCAGAGTGTTATTGGTGGAAAATTTGCGGCGTCTGGCAGTCAGCATTATGCGTTCGCAAACCGGACGTAAACTGGCTGATGACTATATCGATCATATCGAACATCTGGTCACCTTAAGCGATAAACCCGACCCCCAATTACCCATTCCGGAATTACCTGCGATTCCTTTACGCCAAGCGTATGCCGTCCAGATTTTATTACGGGCGCACGATCCCCATCCGGGTGTGCAGATCAGCTTGGATTTTCTCTATAGCTGGATGCAAGAACAAGGCCTAACGCTAGGTGCGTTAGTACACAGAGAACATGCTGATCAGATAGCGGATAATTTGACGGTGCGCAATATTATTATCAGCATGCGCGCTATTTCTGCTTTTGAATGGACGCAGTTTGTCGAAGATGCCAGCCTAGTCGATGCCCGTCTGCGCGCCCATGCTGGCTATGCGAACATGGATTTTTTAACGCGTGATCGCTATCGGCATGCGGTTGAAGAACTGGCCAAACG
>SXIZ01000211.1 GCA_005779525.1 Methylococcaceae bacterium | reverse complement strand
AGGCTAACAGGAGTTTCACATAGGCTGTTTCTAATGAGGTATCCCAAATAAATTGCGCTCCTTGTGCCATCAAACTTTGGGTACTAGCATAGACATCTTCGGTCTTCATGGCAGGCGCCAAAAATAATTCTACCCCCAGTATCTGACAACGTTGGGTAAAATTCAATAATGAATATTCTTGTCCCGCACTGGCATCCACACAGGCAGTCCCTGAATGATAGAGATCATGCAACACCACATCCACACCTTCGAGATCAATATAGGCGTAATTCAATCCCGGATAAGGTTTAAGCAAGATAAGTTTGTGCGTAAATCGTGGCTGCAAGGGCCAAAGGTCGCTGTTTTCTAAAACAGGTTGTGCCGTGGCTGTCAGTGGGATAAAACTATTATCTCTATATTCTAAATAAGGTGCCGTTTGCACGCTGATAAAATCGCTACTCAATTGCAAACAGGACGCAAGTTTATGCCCCTGATGGATATGCATGGCTTGCTGAAAATTTTGATAAGCGACAAATACCCCGGGTTCAGCGCGTTGGCAAATAAATTCAACCCCCGCGGTAAAATTTGCTAAGCCATTTGCGCGCGGATCAGAAAGCGGAAAATCACTGGCAACCAACACCATGGGGATTTTGAGCACATGGTAATACACCGACAGTAGGCTCGCAGTAAACGCCAAGGTGTCCGTGCCATGCGTCACAATAATGCCTTCCAAGGTGTCATCCAATGCGTTATCAATCGCAGCCAGCAATTGCTCCCACACACGTGGATGCATATTTTCACTTAATATTTGAATTGGAGCGATGTGGTTAAATTGGACATCTGCTGCGCGTGCAGAGTTTGACTGATAAAGCGCTAATAATCTATAGCGATTTTCTACAGCGGTATCAATGGTATGGTCTAAAAGACTCGAACCAATTGTGCCACCTGTGAATACCACTAAAATTTTTTTCATAGTATGATGCCTATCCCTATCCTCGTTATCGAATTTTTGACCCGCTTACTCTGCATGAAAATATCAATTATCGTCGCGATGGCTAGTAACAGGGCCATAGGCATTAACAATCAATTACCCTGGCATTTGTCCGCCGATTTAAAAAAATTTAAACACCTGACTATGGGGCACCCGATTTTGATGGGGCGTAAAACGTATGAATCCATAGGTCGACCCTTACCCGGACGCACTAATCTAGTGATCAGCCGTAACCCCAATTTTCTAGCCCCGGGCTGCCACTTATTTCAGAACATCGAAAGCGCACTTGCGTTTTGCCAGTCTGAAGACGAAATTTTTATCATCGGGGGCGTTTCCTTCTATTCCGACCTGCTTGCGCATGCTGATTTTATTTATTTAACTGAAATTCATAAAAACTTTCAAGGAGATAGTTTTTTTCCCGAACTTGACATGACCCAATGGCAAGAACTGTCACGCGAAAATATTCAACAGGATTCTAGCGTTGACTTTCACTATAGTTTTGTAAAACTAGGCCGTCTCTGAAATTTTAGTGAATGTTACCATTTAAAAATGCCACGCAAGCTCAATGCAAACAGTTTGAAAGTATAGTGCATAATCTTTTGTTTGTTGACAATAAGCACGAAAAAACTTTAACAATGACCAATACTGTTTTGTTTTAAATCAAAAATTAACCTTCAAAGTCTTCTGCGTGCTGTTTAGGCGCCAGCTGCATAAAACCATGTAAACCACGTTTTGATTTGGTGGCTAACCAGTGTTTTAACATGACTAATTCAGGGGTTTCCGGTAACTCCTCCAGAGATTGTTTAGCCCTGAGCAAACGAAAGGCTTTAGCCAAAACCTGATAAGCTTCACCCGTAATCCCCGCACGCCGTAAGCCTATGGTGTTTAACCGATAATGTTTCGCTGGGCGTCCTCCAATTAAAGTGAATGGAATCACATCCATATTTAAACCCGTGGTCCCTTGAACGATTGCGTATGCGCCGATACGGCAAAATTGGTGCGCTACCACATTGCCTCCCATAAACACATTGTTACCCACTTCTACAAAACCACCAATCGCGACATTATTGGCAAAGATGGTTTTATCTCCAATCTGACAATCATGCGCTACATGGCTATTATTCATAAAATAGCAGTTTGAACCGATTACAGTGGCACCCTCAGCTACCGTAGCGCGATGCGCGGTGAAACCTTCGCGGAAAACGTTATTATCACCAATTTTTAACCACGATACCGTTTCAGCTTTGAAGCCCAGATCCTGCGGAAGATCACCAAGCACGACCTGCGGATGCACGGTATTACCTACTCCCAGATGCACATATGGCTGGATCACCGCCTGAGCACCAATTTTACAATTTGCACCAATCACCACATCTGACTCAATGACTGCAAACGGACCAATTTGAACATTGGCACCCAATTCGGCGTTGGGAGAAATATAGGCGGTAGGGTGAATTAAATGGCTCATAGCGACTATCCTCGTGGATGAAATTGCGCATGCATCTCTTTTAAACGCGCATTGGCAATATGGGTATAAATTTGGGTTGTCGATAAATCGGAGTGTCCCAGCAGTAATTGTACTACGCGTAAATCCGCACCATGATTCAATAAATGCGTGGCAAACGCATGCCGCAGTGTGTGTGGCGACAATTCTTTGGTAATCCCTGCTTTTTTCGCATAACGCTTGATGATGTGCCAAAAAGCTTGGCGAGTCATAGCACTTCCTCGACTAGTAATAAATACATCGTCAGTTTGTCGACCTCCCAGCAACGCTAATCTTGCCCCGGTGAGATACTGCTCCATCCATGCCATGGCCTCTTCACCGACAGGCACCAAGCGCTCTTTGTCGCCTTTACCTGAAATTCTCACCACGCCTTGACGTAAACTCATCTGTGCCATTTTCAGACTCACTAACTCTGAGACCCGTAAGCCAGTGGCATACAAGATTTCCAGCATGGTTCGATCTCTGAAGCCTAAAGTCTGACTGACTTCTGGTGCATCTAACAGCAATTCCACATCCTGCTCACTTAAAACGGCAGGCAGTAAATGTCCAATATGCGGCGATTCGAGTAAAAGCGTTGGATCGACAGTTATTTGGCCTTCGCGTAACAAATAGCCATAAAAACGTCGCAAACTGGAAATGATGCGTGCAGAAGATCGATTGGTCAGCCCTTCAGTCATACGCAACCCAAGAAATGCAGTGATATCGTGTTGCGTAACCTCTAAAACCGATTTGCTACGGAGATTTTTAGCAAAAATCTGTAAATCACTCCCATAAGAAGACAAGGTATTTTTACTTAAGCCCTGTTCCATCCATAATGCATCTAAAAATTGCTCGATAATCTGGGAATTCATAATAGCTCATTGCCAAGTCAGCAAACTAAACACGCTATAGCATTGACCTCACGCACCATTTAGCCAATTTTGCCAGAAGTTAAATGCTTCCGATTGCTCCGCTGGAAGTAGATCAATTCAGTATTTACCCAACGCACGCAACACTTTTAAATTCTTAGGTCTCGAGTTTGAGTTTTTTTGCAACCACGGCTGATGGACTTGATCGCACTTGTAATTTTTAGCTTTAACAAATTCAAGATAAAAAAAAGGCAGCCTGAAAGCTGCCTTTTTAGAGACAAAACACGCTTAAATTTTTTCTTTAATACGTGCTGCTCTACCTTTAAGATCACGTAAATAATACAGTTTCGCACGACGCACTGCACCGCGACGTTTAACTTGGATTTCAGCGATCAAAGGACTATGTGTTTGAAAAACCCGCTCAACACCTTCGCCATTAGAAATTTTTCTAACAGTAAACGCAGAATTTAATCCACGGTTACGTTTTGCAATCACGATACCTTCAAATGCTTGCAAACGCTCACGAGTTCCTTCAATTACTTTAACTTGAACAACAACAGTATCCCCAGTGCTAAAGTCAGGAATCCCGCTTTTCAGTTGTTCTGCTTCCAATTCTTTAATTATATTACTCATTACCACACCCTACACGTATGTTTAAACTTCATTTTTAAATTCTTGCAATAACGCACTTTGCTCTGGCGTTAACACTTTATTTTTTAGCATATCTGGACGACGTTGCCAGGTTCGACCTAAAGCCTGCTTTAAGCGCCAACGCTCAATATCGGCATGATGCCCACTTAATAACACCTGCGGAACACCCTGCCCCTGAATCACTTCAGGCCGCGTATAATGCGGACAGTCGAGTAATCCATCAGTATACGAATCGTTGACTGCAGAGGCTTCATCACCTAAAACGCCAGGCAGTAATCGGGTAATGCCATCGACGATGACTAAAGCCGCTAATTCACCGCCACTAATGACAAAATCTCCGAGCGACCATTCTTCATCACACACGCCAGTCACAAAACGTTCATCAATACCTTCGTAACGCCCAGCGATTAAAATTAACTGTTCTAGGTTTGTTGCTGTTTGCAGCAGCGATTGAGTAATTGGTCGACCTTGTGGCGTTAAGCAAATTACTTTAGAGCTATTTGTACTTTTCTGAATTTTTGCTGCGGCAACGGCATCGGCTAAGGGTTGATACTTCATCAGCATCCCCGGCCCACCGCCATATGGCCTGTCATCTACGGTTTTATGTCGATCATAGACATAATCTCGTGGATTCCAAACGGCTAATTGCACCAAATCACGTTCGATGGCCCTGCCTGTCACTCCGAATGCTGCTGCCCCCAGCACCATTTCAGGAAACAAGCTCACTACATCAAAGCGCATAACAGTATTTAAAACTCAGGATCCCAATCCACAACAATCTTACCGTGGTCTAAATCGACAGTAATAATTGTCTGTTTACGTAAGAAAGGGATTAACCGCTCACGTTCACCTTTGACCACCAATACATCATTTGCGCCCGTTTCTAGCAAATAATCTACCACACCTAGCACCACACCTTGAGTAGTTTCAACTTCCAACCCTTCAAGATCTGCCCAATAATATTCATCAGGCGCTGGTGGTGGCAATTGCGTGCGTTCAATCAAAATTTCCCAACCAATCAACAAGGCGGCAGCATCTCGGTCATCAGTATTGACTAACTTTGCTACGACACCTTTGCTATGGGCTTGGCCTGTCACTAATGTACAGGACTGTAATTCTGAGCCTTTGCGCAAAAGCCAAGTTTTATAGTTAAGGATATTATCTCTAGGTTCGGTGTAGGAAAAGATTTTCACCCATCCTTTCACCCCAAAGACCCCAGAGATCTTACCTATAACTAAATAGTCTTGCTTGTCCAAAAGGTTTAAGCAGCTAGTTTTTTAGCGTCTTTAATTAATTTTGCAACGCGATCGGTGGGTTGAGCACCATTTTTTGTCCAATAGGCGACACGCTCGGTGTCTAATTGCAATCTTTCTTCATTGCCACGCGCTACTGGGTTAAAAAAACCTAGGCGCTCAATATAAGCACCATCACGGCTGTTTCTGTTATCAGTCACCACAACATGATAAAAAGGGCGGTTTTTTGCACCACCTCTTGCAAGACGAATACTTACCATCTCATTTCCTTAAAAAAACATTTAGTCAAAATATTAATCTAACCATTTTACGCGTTTTTAAAAATAAGTGAAGCGTAAATTGTTAAATAGCTAAAACTCTAATTGAGTTTAGCCAGTTTTACATTTTCATACCTTTCAAATTGCCTTTCATCCCACGGACCATATTGGCAATATTGCCTTTGGTAAAACGTTTCACCATTTTTTGCATCATCTTATGCTGTTGCAAAACCCGGTTGATATTTTGCACATCTTGCCCACAACCGTCAGCGATACGTTTTTTACGGTTCCCTTTGATGAGATCAGGAAAGCGTCTTTCTTGCATAGTCATGGAATTAATGACGGCAATTTGACGCGCTAAATCTTTATCATTAACTTTATCGCGCAATTCTTTAGGAATTTCATTCACCCCGGGCAATTTATCCATCATGGCGCCCACGCCACCCATAGACTGCATTTGCAAAAGCTGCTCACGGAAATCTTCCAAGTCGAAAGCCTTACCTTTTTGCATTTTACGCGCAAGTTTTTCAGCTTTTTCCTTGTCGACTTTTTGCTCAATTTGTTCAATTAAGCTGAGCACGTCCCCCATACCCAAGATTCGTGACGCCAAACGATCGGGATGAAACGGTTCCAGAGCATCCGTTTTCTCACCCATACCCATAAATTTAATGGGTTTGCCCGTGATATGTCTAATTGACAACGCCGCCCCACCGCGAGCATCGCCGTCCATTTTAGTTAACACCACACCAGTCAACGGCAAGGCATCATTAAACGCTTTGGCCGTATTAGCGGCGTCCTGCCCAGTCATACTATCAACGACAAACAAAGTTTCAATAGGCTTGATTGCGGCATGCAAGGCTTTAATTTCATCCATCATATCCGCATCAACGTGCAACCGCCCCGCGGTATCTACAATCAATACGTCTAAAAATTTTCTTTTGGCAGCATCTATCGCCGCTTTGGCAATATCCACAGGATTTTGTGAAATATCACTTTCAAAAAAATTGAGTGATAAATCATTGGCTAAAGTTTCTAATTGCTTAATCGCTGCAGGACGGTAGACGTCAACACTGACAACGCCGACTTTTTTCTTTTGATTTTGTTGTAACCAGCGGCCTAATTTTGCAGTGGTGGTCGTCTTACCTGCCCCCTGTAAACCCGCCATCAGAATGATGACTGGCGGCACAGCTCTTAAATTCAGGGCTTCGTTAGCCGATCCCATGACCTTAACCAGCTCTTTCTGCACCAGCTTGGTCATCGCTTGGCCCGGCGTTAGACTGGTCTGTACATCTTGACCCAGGGCTCCAGCTTTGACTTGCTCAATAAATTCGGTCACCACCGGCAAAGCCACGTCCGCTTCCAGCAAAGCCAGCCGTACTTCACGCAACGTGTCTTTGATGTTATCTTCAGTCAGACGACCCTGACCTTTAATTTTTTTCAGCGTGCTACTGAGTCGATCGGATAAATTATCAAACATATGAGGATCTTTTTTGTATTATTTTAATTAGAACCAGCATTCAATAGTACGAATGCCTATGACTATGGACTACAATATATTAACATATCGCCCGACAAGTTCTCGCTATTTTGGATAGCTTTGCGCGTCACCTATACCCTAAGTTAACCCATAGCTTTTTAGTCCTCGAGCCCACGCACCTTTCAACAAACTATGCCTAGTCTTATTATTGGATTTACCGCCATTGGCATTTACTTAGTCAGCAGCGCATTACTCTTTAGCGATACCTTACATAATCGTAGTCGTAAAGGCGTGTTAATTTTTGCTGGAATTGCGACGTTACTGCATTGCGCTCTGATCTCCCAGAAGACTCTCCACGATCAGGCATTTAATTTTAGTTTCTTTAATATTGCTTCGCTGGTCGCGTGCTTGGTCAGTATTTTGTTGTTATGCGCCGCATTGAACAAGCCCGTAGATAAATTAGGTATTGCCATTTTTCCCATCGCCGCCGCGATGCTGGGCTTGGATTTATTTTTTCCTGAAAGCACCAATCTGATTGCTCAGCATTTCAGCGGGCCGATGTATATCCATATTCTGACGTCTATCATTGCATTTAGCTTATTAAACATTGCCGCGCTACAGGCCATTTTGCTGTTAATCCAAGAGCAGCAATTGCGCAATCATGCCCCTAAACGTTTGTTTCTAAGACTACCGCCACTACAAACAATGGAAATTTTATTGTTTCAAATGATCGGTACTGGCGTGGTGTTTTTGTCAATTTCCTTGGGCAGTGGCTTTATTTTTATTGAAAATTTATTCGCGCAGCATTTAGCGCATAAAACTCTACTCTCGATTTTGGCCTGGATTATTTTTAGTGGGTTAGTGTATGGCCGCATCCGCTACGGATGGCGTGGAAAAACCGCAATCAAATGGACGCTGATCGGTTTTGGACTACTTCTGTTAGCCTACTTTGGTAGCAAGCTAGTACTGGAACTTATTCTACATAAAACCTAATATGAATCAGGACTCCAGGTCACTGATAAGGCTCTTAGCTACTCCCAGGGCTGAGCATAGGCCTTTTGCGCCTGTTTACCATGCATATAAACTCGCAATTGCTCACCCAGATCAGTTTTGTTCTGCTCCGCAAGTGCTAGTGTTTGGTTTAAATAGAGACTGATGCGCTGCAATATTTGTAGCTCACTCTCACTGTGAACCTGCTCTCCTGCCAAGTAAACCCCTACTAAATGCTCATGTTCTTCCAGTAAGGTAGTGAGCTCCTCCCACTCTTCACACAATGCCAGCTCTAAAAGCCGCTCGGTCTGAGCAAGCAACGCAGTCAGTCTTGCATTAGTCATTGCTGGATCTCGTCAAAATTTAACGCCTATTGCATCCCTATAGCATCCCAAGCAGTTTTAACTTCGCGAAGTAAGCCGCTCACCTCGTCTAAAATTGCTACATCACTTTTTAAATTGGCTTCCAATAACCGACGCTCAATATAATCATACAAATTATCCAGATTGGTCGCGATTTCACCTTGCGATAAATCAAGACTTGCACGCAGACCACCGACGATATTGATGGCCTTGCCGATATTTTCACCCTTAACGACCACATCTTTACGTTGAATAGCACCCTTAGCAATGGCTATTTTTTGCAGACCACCTTCATATAACATCTGAATTAATCTGTGGGGGGTTGCACCTTCAACTTCGGACACTACGCCAAATTTATAACTATTGACTGCATATTGTCTTGCACCCATATTCATTGCGATTTACTCCTGTAAAGAAATTTACTAACATCGCTATAATTATCGGCACAAATTGAAATTCTTGAATCAAAAATTATAAAAAAAGCCGTATTTACGCGGCTTTTTTTGTGATGGATTCTCCATAATTATTGTAATAGCTTAAGCACGCCCTGTGTTTGCGCATTCGCCTGACTTAACATTGCCGTACCCGCTTGTTGCAAAATCTGTCCACGAGTCATCATCGCAGTCTCCGCCGCAAAATCCGCATCACGAATCCGTGAATTAGCAGCAGTTAAATTTTCAGACACATTTTCTAAATTTCGAATAGTCATCTCAAAGCGATTTTGTACCGCACCCAGCACCGCTCTTAAACCATCTACCTGTTTCAAGGCACTATCGATCGAATTCATTAATTTATTAGCCCCTTCCACAGAGGTCACATCGGCATTGGCAATCGTACCTACGGCTTGTACGTTTTCCTGCAATCCTCGACCAGTAGAGGTGATGGATGCCGAATCTAGCCCCCCCGATGCTCTATTAGCACTGGTGGCGTCTACAACTATTGTATCAGTGGCCGAGTAAGTCACTTGTCCAGTAATCCTCAAACTCAACGCTGAAGTAAAATCATCCCCTGCACCCGCAACCCCAGCGCCATTAACCGTACTGCCCCCGCCATTAAAGAGTAAGTTGGCAACGCTACCCGCAGGCAAGCCCCCATCGTTAGTTTGAATGACAATATCTCGCCCATCTTCAGCAACCAATTGCAGACGCCCATCTTTATCAATACTCGCTTTGACTCCGGTGACTTCTGTTTTTGAATTGATTGCCCCAATCAGCGTTCCAGTTGAATCATTTTCTTTGATATCTACTGGCCCAATGTTCACACCATTAATATTTAAAGCATTATCAGCAATTAACCCAACACCGACATTGGAGTTTTCTAATGCGGGTCCGTTACCATTAATTCCCGCACCATCTGCTGCGGAAAGGTCACCAATAGTAAATTCAGTGCGTGCCTCAGCATTGACTCCGGCGAGCACCATTTTTCCAGTCGCATCAACTTCATGCAATTTACTGATGGCATTCACTCTAGCAGCGATATCTTTAGCAACACCTTTTCCATAGTTAATATGATTCGTATCCACTAAGTCCGCACTCGCCTGATGGATAATATCACCACCATAACGCGGTAACGCAAGATCTACACCCTGAGCCCCCCCATTAATACTTAATAGTAGATCACCTGTAGTCATGGCCACCGCAGATGCTGCTGAGTTTGCAAGTGCGTCCACACCTATATTACCCCCATCACCTAACAGTGAAACGCGGGTACCTACCGTTTGTACCGCACCTTGTTGCTGACCCAAGGCACTGGCTCGCATATCCGCCATGGTCACCGTTAAGGATTGACCCGCATTTGCACCGATATGAAAGGAAAACTCATTACCCGAACCATCCAGTAAATTTTTACCATTAAATTGTGTCACAGATCCAATTCTATTAATCTCACTGACCAATTGATCAATTTCTTGCTGAATGGAAATACGATCCGATAAGGTATTGGTATCATTAGCCGCCTGCACCGCGAGCATACGCATACGTTGCAAGGAGTTTGTAGTTTCATCTAAAGCGCCCTCGGCAGTTTGCGCCAAAGAAATACTATCATTTGCATTTCGAGCTGCTTGATTTAAACCATTCACTTGCGCAGTAAATCGATCTGAAATCGCCAAGCCAGCCGCATCATCTCTGGCTGAATTAATACGTAAACCTGACGATAAGCGCTGCATACTCGTTTGCAGCGATGATTGCGATTTATTTAAATTGCGTTGCGCATTCATAGACGCAATATTGGTATTTATAACTTGTGGCATGATCTCTCTCCGGTTTGCATTCGCTAGCTTAGAGCCTTAGCTTTAATTTATTTCTATTCCAATTCCGCGAACGCGGCATCGAATACTGTCAAATAGCAAAAAGCACGTACCATGCCAAATTTATAATTCTATTTATTTCAATAGCTTATAATATAATATCCGATAAAAATTCAATTATGCTCACATAAAGCAAAGTTAGCGCAGTTTTACCTCAATCCCGCGAACTAGCTAACGCACTAATCTATCTGCGAAATCCCCCTCAGCTTGATAGAGGCAAGAACTTGCCGCGTACTCCCCTCGACTATTGAAATGAGGAAACACTGAGTCTAAAGTCAATAATTTGACCCGCAACACTTATTCTTGACACTCCATCATTTCTAATGGTTATCAGTTATAGGGAATTTTGTCAGCGCAAAGAGGCAAGTTATTGCCGATATAGACCTAAATTTGACCGCAGGAAGGAGAAAGAAGCAACTTAAGCAGTGTGTAACGAATTATGCGCGAGTTCATTTTCAATGCATTGTAAGGAATCACGGCATCGAGTATGATTCAGTGCGAGTTTGATCGAAGACAGCGTATAGCTCCGTACTTGCTGATGCAGAGTAGCTTATGCACTTCTCAAGCTTAACTTCCCTCATTCACTGCTTTGCGATGGGTAATCCACGACATTATGTTGACTCAAGTTTTACCAAAATCAGAAATTTCAGCACGCGAAAACCTTAATTGGCTATTTATTCTGCGCAACTTAATGTTAGCGGGGGAATCGCTACTCATTATAATTCTGGTATATGTGCTTAATATCAACTTGCCACAAGAGCAATTGTGGCCTGCCATTCTGTCAATAGGTGCGGTTAATCTGTATACTTGGATGCGTTTACGCACCGATGCCCCTATCACCGAAGGCGAAATATTTTCACAATTGTGTATAGATGTATTTGCCATCGCTTCTTTGCTATACATGACGGGTGGCGCCTCCAACCCCATTACTTGGGTCTTTTTACTCCCATTAATCGTCACTGCGATCATTTTGCCGCAAACCTATGCTTGGTATATGGTCATCTTGACCACCAGTATGTACACCCTGTTAATCAGTTATAACGTTCCACTCCCTTCCATAGAACCGCACGAAATAGTCCATGAAGAAACCTTAACACCCTTGATGGTGCAAAAAATGCAACATATGCATAAGGTGACGGACAAAAATTATTTTAATTTACATATTTTTGGGATGTGGTTCGGCTTTGTCTTCAGCGCCGGACTCGTGGCCTATTTCGTTGTAGAATTGGCGAAAACTGTCCGCGAACGCGAGCGCCGTCTCGCAGAAGCCCGCGAAAATGCCTTACGTAACGAACGCTTAGTTGCGCTTGGCGCACTTGCCGCCAGTGCAGCACATGATATGGGAACCCCATTGGGGACCATGGCGATTGTCACTCATGACTTACTACAAGATTATCCAGAACATCGTTATCCAGAGCTGCATGACCGACTCAATATTTTGCAACAACAGATAGCGCGCTGCAAAACAGCACTGTCGGTCATGTCAGCATCAGGTGGCGAAATGCGCGCCGAATCGGGTAAAGCAATCGCGGTCATCGATTATTTAGACGGCATTCTCAATCAATGGCGTGCGCAAAATCCGAGTACTAAACTCAATCTTGCGATTAATCCGAATGTATTAATTAATAGTAAAATTATTGCCGAACAAACCTTAACGCATGCCATTATTAATATTTTAAATAATGCCGCTGAAGTCTCACCGACCGATAAAGGCATTGATTTTGAGGCGTCCTGGGATGAACACACCTTAACCCTGAAAATCCGCGATTATGGGCCGGGCATGCCACCAGAATTAATCAAAGCTATTGGTATTCAGCCAGTGAATAGTAAGAAGCAACAAGGCATGGGGGTAGGCTTATTTCTGACCTGCACGACCATTCGACGCTTAAAAGGGGAAATTGCATTTTTAGACGCTAGTCCGAACGGAACATGTGTACATATTGAACTCCGACTATTACAGCATGCAAAATCACTTATTCACGATAATATGGCGCTTTCCAACTAATGCT
>SXIZ01000210.1 GCA_005779525.1 Methylococcaceae bacterium | reverse complement strand
GGGTTTAAGGGTTCGTAAGCCAGTAACGGCGTGCTTTTACCTTTGAGTTGTAGTAGACCAATTGGGCGCTTTCCTAGATTGTGGGTGTCGATAAAACAGTCTGCGGCCACACAGATAGAGGTCCCGATATAGCGATTTACACTTTCTAAGCGAGATGCCGTGTTGATGGGATCGCCCAGGGCGCGGTAATCAAAAATGCTGTTACCGCCAAAATTGCCAACCAAAACCTGACCTGAGTTAACGCCAATCCGGGTTGCACAAAATGCTATGCCTTGAGCGTTGAGTTCGGCAATATAGTCTTGGGCGAACTGGTGCATGGCTAAGGCGCATTCAATGGCACGCTGGTGGTGGTCAGGTTGTACTATCGGCGCTGAGAATAAAATGACGATGCCGTCGCCAATAATTCGTGTCAACGTACCATCAAAGCTGAAAGCTATAGCGATCATGCGATCTAAATAGGCGTTTAAACAAGCGGCAACCACCGACGGATCTGTGTATTCCATGAAGGGTGTTGAGTTGGCTAAATCGGTTAACACAAAGCTGCACTCGCGGCGTTGCGCGTTGAGTTCAATTTGTCCAGGATGTTCAATCAAATATTTGACTAAGTTCGGGGAAACGTAGCGGGAAAAAACTTCTTTGACCCAGCGTTGCCTTTGTTCTGTACGATTGTGGCGAATAAAACTGAATAAAATGAATAGTGCCAAGGCCATAAGACTGGGGGTTAACGTGTCAATAAGCCAGCCCCAGTGGCTAAATGCATAACTACCCATAGCCGCCAGTGCAAGCAGTAATGCAATCGAATAACTCAACGAAATAATGATATTTTTACGTATTGCCAACCAAGAGAGCATCAGGGTGCTTGCCAGCAAGATAACTAACTCCAGGCCTCTTGCCCAGGCGGGTCTTAAAAGAAAGGTATGCTTTAGAATTTGTTCAACCGCTTGGGCATGGATTTCAACGCCTGGTATCACCCCGCTGACTGGGGAGAATCTAAGATCCGCTAAGCCTTTGGCTGACGTACCAACAATTAAAATTTTGTGATCTAACGTAGTGAGTGGAATGGTCTTAGTTAATATTTGCCAAATGGGGATAGTGCGTATCGGTGTGCTGGGGGTATAGTAAATCCACATTTCTGCATTCGCTTGGGTTGGAAGGCTGTAACTGCCGATCTGGAGGCTCTCAATTCCCAGTGATGAATGCGTGTGTTGTTTAACTAAATAGTTAGTCTGCTGGTGGCTGACGCGTACTAATTCAGCGGCAAAAGAGGGGAAAATCTGGTTTTGGACGCGAATCAGAGTGGGGGTTTTGCGAACTAAACCATCAATATCAGGTAAAAAATTTAATGAGCCATTACCCGCTGCATGTGTCTCAAGAATTGGAATGCTTGCAATCGTATGTTGAAATTCTGGAATAAAATCTCGAGCATTTGCACCTTGCTGAATAATACGAAATGGTTGTGGTGTTGGTGTGAACTGCGTTGGCCCTTGTTCAGCTGTAAAACCCAATACCAGAGGTAAATTTTGACTGGCATTTGCAAATAATTGGTCGTGATCGGGTAATGTCAGTAATTGTGTTTGTAATTCCGGTGGAATCGCCCAAAGTTTTGCCATACTCCCTGGAGATGTACGGTCAGGCTCTGCAAAAATAAAATCAAAGCCAATCGCTTTAATAGGTCGATCCGTTAACATCTCCAAAAATGCCGCAATGCGGGAGCGTGGCCATGGCCACTGGCCTAGCATCTTTAAACTAGTATCGTCTATATCGATAATACGCACACCCACATCTTCATACACCCGCGGTTGCCAACGTTGGTATTGATCAAATAGATGATTACGAATAGCTTGAATACCTATGGGATCAATAAGGAATAGCGCGCTATTTATCAGCAGAGCTAATACTAAAATGCTGAGATTATTAAAGGAGCGCGGTCGAAATAATTTTGCGGATGACATGGGTGAATAACCGGAGCTAACGCCAAAACCAATTAAAGCTGTTTTCAGCGTTTGTAGGAACTTTGAATCGCATGGTGTTTGCCTTTTTGAGTAGCGTGAAAAGTTAGTTGCTTAGGGTTTTACAAATTTAAGTCAAAAACTTACACTGCTAAAGTTAGACAGATTTTTAGTAAAATGCAATTAGACTATTTTGGATAGCCAACAATATACAGCACAAAATCACGATAGCAGACGGGCGACTGAGAATGCAATAGGGTCTGCTGCGCTTAGCAGGTATCGTTGGAATGACTTTGGGATAAGTATTAATCGAAATGGACGAGTAATATTATGTTTGAAAGTTCTAATGAATATGTTATTATTCTAGTTTCAATAGCATTGCGAGCGTGGCGAAATTGGTAGACTCGCTGGATTTAGGTTCCAGTGGGAATCCGTGAGAGTTCGAGTCTCTCCGCTCGCACCATGCATATCATAATAATTAAAACTTAGCGATATTACGCTAATTTATCCAAGTCAATTCGCCGACTACTCGGTATCTGTTATTATATTTCCTATTATTACTTTGTGAGGTTGAGAAATGCAAGTTTCTGTCGAGAAGACATCTGAATTAAGTCGAAAAATGTTTGTTAGCGTTCCAGAAACGGTGTTGGAAGAGAAAGTTGCAGCTCGTTTAAAAAATTTGGCCCGTAGCGTAAAAATTGATGGCTTTAGACCCGGTAAAGCGCCTGCCAATATCGTCAATAAAATGTATGGCGAACGTGTGCGTGATGAAATTAAAGGTGACTTAATTCAATCAACTTACGTTGAGGCAATTCAAGAGCAAAAATTAAACCCCGCAGGCTATCCCAATATTCATTCAGTGGATACTGACGCTGAAGGCTTTAAATATGTTGCAGAATTTGAATTGTACCCAGAAGTTTCAGTTACGGGTTTAGACCAGTTAAAAATCACTCGTCCAAATGCGCAAGTAGAGGATTCCGACTTTGAAACCATGCTAACCAAGCTGAGAGAACAACGTAAGACTTGGGTAGTTGTGGATCGTGCTGCCGCTACAGCTGATCGTGTAACTTTAAGTTTTACGGGTGTAGCTGAAGGCGAAAATTTTACAGAGGGTAAAGTTGACAATTTCCAAGTCGAAATCGGCGCC
>SXIZ01000209.1 GCA_005779525.1 Methylococcaceae bacterium | reverse complement strand
CGCGTTACTGCGTAACATCAGTTAATAAGGTAGTGCTAATAGTACAGTACTAAAGTACGGTCTTCACAAGCACCCTTTTTTCCAGCAAAATAACTTTATATCTTTTTTAAATTCTGAGGCGGCAACGCTATGAACGTCCTCCTGATTGACGACCATTTTTGCGCCCGTGAGGGTGTGGCCAATTTACTGCGACAAATGTTTCCAGATATTCATGTGTATGAAGCAGAGAGTTTTTCAGCAGGTTTGATGTTAGTGCGTACTACTCCGCTGAATCTGGTGTTGTTAGATGTGCAATTACCGGGGATGCAGGGGTTAGATGGGCTTAAAATTTTGCGCGATGAGTTTAGTTGTTTATGTGTAGTGATGTATTCTGGTTTGGACGATAGAGAATTGGTGTTTGAGTCTTTACGTTTAGGGGCTATGGGGTTTATTACTAAAAACTTGTCTAGGCTAGCATTTATAGAAGCCTTACGGGATGTGCTATCGGGACGTGTGTTTTTACCTGCTTCGGTCGTTGGGCCGCAAGCGCTATCCAGGCAGGTGGGTTTAGATGAAGAATTGACGGTAACCGATCCCGTGCGCTTAGGTTTGACTCAGCGCGAGTTTGAGGTTTTAGCGTGGTTGGTCCAAGGAAAATGTAATAAAGAGATTGCTCGGCAGTTGCAAATCAAAGAACAAACTGTAAAAAATCATTTACGCCCGATTTTTCAAAAGTTCGGGGTGGTGCGGCGTGCAGAGTTATTGGTGCGGTTGTTTGAATTAGGGGTGGTGTTTGGACGACCCGATATCGGAAATTATCGTTAGCTCACCGTGACTTTACCCATGGCCTTGCCCATGGATTCCATCAATAACCCGGCATTTGCAGGTTTACGCAATAATAAGGTGTTCTCTGACCATTTGGCTTTGTCGTCGTTGGGAATGGCATGGGCAGAGAGGATTAAGGTGGGCACGGGTCCGCAGTCGGCTTGGATAACAGCGATAATATCGTGCGCAGTTTCGGCATTATCCAGGTAAAAATCGGTAATGAGTAAATCGGGTGGGCGAAGGGTGTCTGCAAGGCAGGCTATAGTTTCGGCGATAGAGCTGGCTTGATGAACTAAACAGCCCCAGCTTCGCAGTTGTTCGCTTAGGGCATGCAATACGGTGTAATCATCATCCACCGCAAGAATAAAGCTACCCGCTAAGTCATAATGTTTACTTAACTCCGGATGATTGAATTTGGGGAGTTGGGTGCTAGGCAGAGTTAGGGTAAAGTCACTGCCTTGGTTTAGACGGGAGCGAAAATCCAGATAGTGATGTTTTAAATGCTGTGTCGCTTTCAGGGCATAGGCTAAGCCTATCCCTAGTCCGAAAACGTCGAGGTCACCGCGGCGTCTGCCGCCGCGATAAAATTCTTTAAAAATATTTTCTCGTAAATCTTCACTAATTCCCATGCCGCTGTCGCGCACATGTAGCTTGATTTGGGTCGCACTAATTTTGACGCTGCTGACCAGGATCCAGCCAGAAACAGTATATTTGATCGCGTTATCGATTAAGTTTGCGAGAATTTGGTGCAGGATGTGGGCGTCGGTGTGGATGAAAAACGGCGGGCGTGTACGTTGTCGAATTTTAAGATGTAATCCACGTTTGATCGCTAACGGGGTAAATTGGGTTTCCAGGGTAGCCAGTAATTTGTTAATTTCAACACAACTTAAGTGGGGCGATAGTTTGCCCGTCTCAAGATGCGCGAGATCAAGAATATGATTAAAGGCATTATTGAGTTCATCAATCGCATTACCCAGTTTGTGAGAGGTCTGTAGTAATTCTTGCGAAGTGCTGCGGGCAATCTCGTTATCTAATACCGAGGAATAACAGCTGATAGTTTGTACGATTTGGCGCAAATTATGACTAAGATGACAGAGGTAAAGCGATTGATCGGTGGCGATGGTTTCTGCTTGGCGCCGGTCTTTAAAGGCTTTGCGGGCATAAATCTCCAGTTGACAGCGGGTGTAATAACCAAAAGCGTTCACCACCGTCAGAATAAGCACTGATGGGGTCAATTCAGCAAGACTCACGCCAATACGATAGCCGCAGCTACTGACGGCGATCATGGTTAACCAGCCAAAGATGACGGCCTCATTGCGGCTGAGATACATTTGACCATAGGTCACAAAGTAGATTGCCAACAATCCAGTCCAAGATTCTAGATAATTTTGCGGTTGAGCATCTATTTTTAAGGTCAGCATAATACTGCTGGCGCTAATAATGACAGCTATTTTGGCGATTAGACGGATTTTTTGTAGTACTGGGTCGGAGAACTGCAGTATCGCCGCCAGAGAAAACAGTGTAAGTGCGGGTATTGAGCGTAGCGGTAAGTCGCTTAACGTTAATTTATCTGCGTAGAGTTTAAGTGCAATAAATGCTAAATACACGCTAGCGCCTAATAGCAGCATGGTTGTTAAAGTTAAACGTAAATCGGCTTGGCGTTCTCGCCAAAATTGATGTTCAGTATCAGCATCAAATAGCGGAATCACAAAGACTTCAGGCTGAATATTTTGCCGTATTTGGGTATAAAAATGATTAACTTTCGACCATGCATTCATCTGGTATCAGTTTTCTAAGCAAGTTGAATGAGCCTAATTTGCAGTCAAAATCTAGGGCCGTAGTTTAGTATTTTGTGGGTTGCTTTAATATTATGCGTTAATCATGGGCGGAATTCTGTGAATTATTTCACATGAAATCCGTTTTTTTTATGGATGGTGGTAATTATTATGTTTTGTAGGGATGCTTGCAACTAATCTGACATGCTAAGAATGTGATTGCTTTTTGTCAGTGAAATATATTTATTTGGTTTACTTGCAGTGACTGTCATTTAACTCGCTAAGTAATGCGTATCTGCGCACCTTATAGTTTAGGTTTAAGGTAAAATACCCCTTATGCAAAACACCTTATCCTATCTTCAGCCTTCCACTTTCCCCCCTATTGCTCGTCAGCGTCTGGAAGTTTTACAAGTCAATCTTGGCTATTTATGTAATTTAAGTTGTACCCATTGCCATGTGAATGCGGGTCCTAAACGCACGGAGCTGATGGAAAAGGAGACCGTCGATCTGGTGCTCGCGTTTATAGATCGTTATGCGCTAAAAATCTTAGATTTAACAGGCGGGGCTCCTGAAATGAATCCTTGGTTTCGTTATTTAATTCAGGAAGCGCGCTTGCGCGGTCTGAAGGTGATAGACCGCTGTAATCTTGTCATTTTACAAACCGAAGGTTATCGAGATCTTGCCGAGTTTCTGGCCGCACAAGAGGTAGAAATAGTGGCTTCGTTACCTTGTTATTTACAAGATAATGTAGACAAACAGCGTGGAAAGGGGACTTTTGATCTAAGTATTGCGGCATTGCAGGAGTTAAATGCGCTGGGCTACGGACAAGAAGATTCAAATTTACAGTTAAATTTAGTCTTTAATCCGCAAGGACCCACCTTACCACCTGAGCAGCGAGCACTAGAGCAAGCTTATAAACACCATCTGAAGCAAAATTTTGGGATTGTGTTTAATCAATTATTTGCTTTGACAAATCTTCCCATTCAGCGCTTTGGCAGTGTGTTGCTGAGTAAAGGCCAGTTACATGGATATTTAGAGTTGTTGCAATCCAATTTTAATGCAGCTACTTTGGATAAAGTGATGTGTAGAAACACGCTCAGTGTGGATTGGCAGGGGTTTGTATATGATTGTGATTTTAATCAAATGTTAGGTTTGCCTTTGGGTGGTGCGGCTAAAGTGCACTTAAGTACTTTGACCCAGCTTGAAGGGCAGGCGATTCATACTTTGCAACATTGCTATGCTTGTACCGCGGGTCAAGGTAGTAGTTGTGGCGGAGTGATTCTCTAAAGCAGTAATCGTAATTTTAGGCGTTTGTAGCGCATGTCATTGAGCAAAGTGAATGGAGTAAAACATGAATATCCATGAGTACCAGGCCAAGCAGTTATTTAAAACTTATGGCATTCAGGTGCCGGAGGGAGCCTTATTGAAGGTTCCTGCGCAGGCCGAGGCGATTTGGTCACAATTGGCGGAACCTCGTTGTATCGTAAAAGCGCAAGTGCATGCAGGCGGGCGGGGTAAAGCAGGTGGCGTGAAATTGGTCAATAGCAGTGCAGAATTAGCGGCTGTGGCGACCACAATGTTGGGTTCTACGTTGGTGACGCATCAAACAACGGCAGAGGGTTTGCCGATTAATAGTGTTTGGGTAGAAAAAGTCACTGAGATTAAACGCGAGTTTTATTTAAGTTTGTTATTGGATCGGACGCGGGCGAAATTGACCTTTATTGCTTCCGCTGCTGGGGGAATGGAGATTGAGACGGTCGCCGAAGAATCGCCGGAACAAATCATCACTCTGGAAATCAACCCATCAATCGGTTTGCAAAGCTATCAAGCTCGAGATTTAGGCTTTGAATTAGGCTTAAATGCAAAACAGAGCAATGCTTTAAATACCATGATGCAAGGCATGTATCGCTTGTATATAGAGAAAGATGCCAGTCAAATTGAAATCAATCCCTTAGTCGAAACGGCCGCCGGAGATTTAGTGGCCTTGGATGCCAAGATTAACTTTGATGATAACGCGCTAGGCTTGCATGTCGATATCGCTGCCTTGCAGGATCCATTACAAGAAGATCTTAAAGAAAATCAGGCCAAGCAACATGATCTGAATTATATTACCTTACAGGGCAATATTGGCTGTATGGTCAATGGTGCAGGATTGGCAATGGCCACCATGGATTTGGTTAAATTAAAAGGTGGAGCGCCTGCCAATTTCTTGGATGTTGGGGGCGGGGCAACCCAAGCTCGCGTTGCTGCGGCGTTTAAGTTGATTCTTTCAGATACGAATGTGAAAGCAGTATTGGTGAATATTTTTGGTGGTATCGTGAAATGTGATGTGATTGCCGAAGGGATTTTAGCGGCGGTGGAAGAGGTGCATGTCACAGTACCCGTGGTAGTGCGCTTAGAAGGTACCAATGCTGAACAAGGGCGGGCATTGCTCAATGCCGCGAAATTATCGGTTGTGGCAGCCAATGATCTGGCCGAAGCTGCAGCCCAAGTGGTGGCATTAGCGAAGGAGGCCGCATGAGTATTTTAATCGACAGTAGTACTAAACTCATTTGTCAGGGGTTTACTGGTAAACAAGGCACATTTCATTCGGAGCAAGCGCTAGCCTATGGTACGCAGTTGGTTGGCGGGGTGACGCCAGGGCGCGGCGGTGAGCAACATTTAGGCTTGCCCATCTTTAATACCGTAAAAGCGGCGGTGAGTGCTACGGGTGCGACTGCCAGTATGATTTATGTGCCACCGTATTTTGCGGCAGATGCCATCTTAGAGGCTCTGGATGCTGGCATTAAGTTAATTGTGTGTATTACTGAAGGTATTCCAGTATTGCATATGTTAAAAGTCAAAATAGCGTTAGGCCAAAGTGATGCACTATTGATTGGTCCCAACTGCCCCGGGGTGATCAAGCCGGGGCAATGTAAAATCGGCATTATGCCGGGGTTTATCCATCAACCGGGTACGATTGGCATTGTTTCGCGCTCAGGCACTCTGACCTATGAAGCCGTGCATCAAACGACCAAAGCGGGTTTGGGTCAAAGTACCTGTGTTGGCATTGGTGGCGATCCGTTACATGGTATGGACTTTATCGATGTCATTAGTCGTTTACAGGCGGATGAGCAAACTAAAGGAATTATTATGGTGGGCGAGATTGGTGGAACGGATGAAGAAGCCGCCGCCGAGTATATTAAAGCCCATGTGACTAAACCTGTTGTGGGTTATATCGCTGGACAAACGGCTCCTCCCGGTAAACGTATGGGGCATGCCGGGGCAATTGTAACCGGAGGTAAAGGGACGGCGACGGGTAAGATTGCTGCCCTCAAAGCTGCGGGTGTGGATGTCGTGAGTGCGCCCAGTGATTTAGGTGTCGCGATTATTCGAGCATTAGGGTAATAGCATGCGGGTGCGGACTGTTCTAGGTTATAGTCTGATTGAAGCTATGATCGCTGCTTTGGTGGTAGCGATCGGTTTTTTGGGATTGACTCAAATCCAGAGTCAGTTCTTGGGAAGTACCCAGCATGCAAATACCTATACCGAAGCCATGAATTTTGCGCAAGCAAAGTTAGAAGACTTGCGCAATTATGCCACGCGTTCTGAGTTTGAGAATTTAAGTGGGGGTCACGATACGTGTGATCCCAAAGAATCTGCCAGTCCGTGTCAAGGTTTAGGGTTGAGTTTAGAGCGGCATTGGTCGATTAGCCCCTGTCCTAACGCAGTTGATTGTAAACAGCTCACTGCGGAGGTGCGTTGGGGTGAAAATAACGAGCATGTCGTGTTAACTACCCTAGTATCAGGTGTTGAGCCAGTTCAGTCCGGCGTGTTATTAGATTAAGCTAGCTTATTTGTACTACTTATGCACATACTTAAAATCAAGCAGTTAGCTTGCGTTTTGCGTAGGCCATAAAAGGAAAGTGTGTGTATTAAGTGTTTGATTTTTTGATATAAATAATTATGGTGTGTTTTTGTACAATCTAATAAAACTCTAATAAAAACCATGCTTAATCGCTGTCTAAAACACGATATCCACAAAGTTATCCACAGTTTCTGTGTATAAGTAGCTAAGTCATTCTTTCTATTTGCGCTGACGATTTAAGTATTGAGAAGCGGTTTTTTCAAGATTTTTCCATATTTTGCTTAGGAGCTTTTATTTCATGAGTAACAACGTGACGCTGAATCAGTTTCTTATCCAGCAGCAACGTAACGTGCTGGAGGCATCAGGCACTTTTACCTTATTACTAAACACGCTTGCGACTGCGTGTAAAGCTATTGCGCATCAAGTCAAACAAGGTGACTTGATTGATGTTTTAGGGTCGGCGGGATCAGAAAATGTGCAGGGTGAGGTGCAGAAAAAGCTCGATGTCATTACCCACGATATCATGGTGCATGCTTTGCAGAGCTCGGGGCAGGTGGCTGGTTTGGCTTCAGAAGAGGAGGAAGAGTTTTTGACTATTCCGGGTGAATATCCCAAAGGCAAATATTTGGTGTTATTTGATCCTTTAGATGGTTCTTCGAACATTGATATCAATATGACCGTGGGCACGATTTTTTCAATTTTGCGAGCCCCAGAAAGTTTAGAGCCAAGCTTAGGAGATTTTCTGCGTAAGGGTAGCGAGCAGGTGTGTGCTGGGTTTGTATTATATGGTCCTGCGACCATGATGATTTTGACCACCGGCCAGGGGGTGAATGGCTTTACCTTGGATCAGGAGATTGGGGAGTTTATGCTGACGCATCCGAATATTCGCATTCCAGAAGCTACCCAAGAATTTGCAATCAATATGTCCAATCAGCGATTTTGGGAAGCGCCAATTAAACGTTATGTGGATGAATGTGTCTTGGGGGATACTGGTCCGCGAGGTAAAAATTTTAATATGCGCTGGATTGCATCGATGGTGGCAGAGGTCTATCGGATTTTGACGCGTGGGGGTATTTTTATGTATCCCTATGATATTCGTGATCCCAGTAAGCCTGGGCGATTACGATTAATGTATGAAGCTAATCCTATGGGATTTATTGTTGAGCAAGCGGGCGGGCTGTGTTCTACGGGGCGAGCACGTATTTTGGAGCTACAGCCCAGTGAATTACATCAGCGCGTTCCTGTCATTTTAGGCTCAAAGCAAGAAGTTGAGCGAGTCGAGTCCTATTTTCAATCCCAGGGGTAAACTGGTCGGGAAAGCATGTCGTTGTTGTGCATTTATCTTGGATTACATGATGGGCAGTTCGGTTAATTGGTTAATGGGCCAGCGCGGTTTTGCGATAATTTCTAGCGAGCTGCTTTCGCCTGCAAGTAAGCGTTGACAGCCAGCGTAGGCGATCATAGCGCCGTTGTCGGTGCAAAATTCTGGGCGCGGAAAATAAATTTCCGCCTGTTCTTTGGTGGTCATGGCGCTTAATAAGCTACGAATTTGCACATTAGCGCTGACGCCGCCGGCCACCACTAAGGTTTTCAGTCCGCTCTGCTGTAAAGCGCGTTTGCATTTAATGCTGAGCGTTTCGGCTACCGCTTGTTGAAAAGCATAGGCGATATCGGCTTTGTCTTCTGCAGTTTGGGCGGTGGCATGCAATTGATTCATGGTGTAGGTTTTTAAGCCACTAAAACTAAAATCCAATCCTGGTCGGTCAGTCATTGGGCGAGGAAAGGTAAAACGTGGTTTTCCGGTGCTAGCCAATTTTGAAAGCATTGGGCCGCCCGGATAGTCTAAGCCAAGCATTTTGGCGGTTTTATCAAAAGCTTCGCCAGCAGCATCGTCTAGGGACTCCCCCAAAATTTGATACTGTCCAATCCTATTCACTTGCACCAATAACGTATGTCCCCCGGAAATCAGTAGCGCAATAAATGGAAATTTAGGCGGGTTAGGCTCGAGCATGGGGGCCAGCAGATGACCTTCCATGTGATGCACGGCAATGGCGGGGACGTCCCAGGTCCAAGCTAAGCTACGAGCAGTAGCTGCACCGACCATTAATGCACCAATCAAGCCTGGTCCTGCAGTATAGGCAATACCGTTAATGTCGCTCTGCTGTAAGTCGCCGTCAATCAAGGTTTTTTGAATTAATGGAATCAGTTTGCGGATATGATCACGCGAAGCTAATTCAGGCACAACCCCGCCATACTGGCGGTGCATCTCTATCTGGCTATATAAATTATGGCTGATCAGGCCTTTCTGGGCGTGGTAAATGGCTACACCAGTTTCGTCACATGACGTTTCTATGCCTAAAATGTACATTAAGATTTTGAAAGATTAAAAAAGTAAAGGTATAATTAAGGGTTCTTTTTATTACGGATTTAATTATCCCTATTTTTTCGATTTTAACAACACACAGGTCAATATATGCCATCAGTAAAAGTAAAAGAAAACGAGCCATTTGATATTGCTATTCGTCGTTTTAAACGTTCTTGTGAAAAAGCGGGCGTGTTATCTGAAGTTCGTCGTCGCGAATTTTATGAAAAACCTACTGCAGAACGCAAACGTAAAGGTGCAGCGGCGGTAAAACGCCATCTGAAAAAATTGGCGCGTGAACGTTATGCATTGAAAAACCTGCGTCGTGGTCGTCCTCAGCAATAAGGTTGGGGTGATTATGGATACGTTGAAATCGCGTATCAAGGAAGATATGAAAACCGCGATGAAAAGCGGTGATAAATCTCGTTTAGGTGTTATTCGCTTGATCTTGGCAGCTATTAAGCAAGTTGAAGTGGATCAGCGCATAGAGCTGGATGACGAGCAAGTTGTACTTGTCTTGGATAAAATGCAAAAGCAAAGACGTGAGTCTATCCGGCAATATCGTGATGCGGCGCGTGAGGATTTGGCGGCAATTGAGGAGGCGGAAGTGGTGGTGATACAGGACTACCTCCCTCAAGCGCTCACGGATGCAGAGATTGAAGGCATGATAAATGCGGCTGTGCTGGAATCGGGTGCGGTTTCCGTTAAGGATATGGGAAAGGTCATGGGTTTGTTGAAAGCAAGAATGCAAGGACGAGCCGATATGTCTGTGGTCAGCGTTAAAATTAAGGCGGCATTACCAGCATAGCTTGGGTCGGAGAGGGCAGTATGTCCGGTAAAATTCCGCGCGCATTTATAGATGATCTGCTTACGCGGGTCGATATAGTTGATCTTATTGATTCGCATGTTCCTCTTAAAAAAACGGGTAGCAATTATGTTGCCCGCTGTCCTTTTCATAATGAGAAAAGTCCAAGTTTTTCCGTCAGTCGTAGCAAGCAGTTTTACCATTGTTTTGGCTGTGGTGTGGGTGGAAATGCCATTAGCTTCGTCATGGAGTTCAATCATCTTAATTTTATAGAGGCGATTGAAGATCTTGCGGCGTTTGTGGGTGTGAGTGTGCCGCGAGAGGTTGTGCTGGAGCGGGAAGCGGTTGAGTCGCGGAATTTATCCGAGGTTTACGCAGTATTGCAGCGCGTGGCCGCATATTATGTTGAGCAGTTGCGGAGCTCGGTAGAAGGGAAGTCAGCAGTTGCTTACCTAAAGGCCCGTGGAATAGGTGCTGAGGTGGCCTCAGAATATATGTTGGGCTATGCGCCTAAAGATTGGCAAGGACTAGAAAATCAGTTTCCTAGGCAAGAATTGTTGGCGGCAGGGCTACTGGTCACGCACGAAAATGGGCGAGTTTATGATCGTTTTCGTGAGCGCGTTATGTTTCCTATTCGCGACAAGCGTGGGCGTGTGATCGCGTTTGGCGCACGCGTGCTGGATGATAGTCTGCCTAAATACCTGAACTCCCCAGAAACAGAGGTGTTTCAAAAAGGAAAAGAGGTGTACGGCTTAAGTGAGTTGCTCGCTAAAAATGGCCGTCCTAAACGTATATTGCTGGTAGAAGGTTACATGGATGTGATTGCGTTGGCTCAGGCGGGGATTCATTATGCCGTTGCTGCTTTGGGTACAGCGGCTTCAAGGGCGCATTTAGACTTGTTGTTTCGTTACAGTTCGGAATTAGTCTTATGCTTTGATGGGGATGCTGCGGGTCGCGCAGCTGCTTGGCGGGTGATGGATGCTGTTTTTTTAAGTCTTAAGGAAGGGCGGCAAGTGCGGATTATGCTGTTGCCTCAAGGGCAAGATCCAGATTCGCTGATACGCAGTGAAGGAGCAGAAGCTTTTGTCGAACGTGTTGCGTCGGCACATGCTTTGTCTGAGTATTTTTTTCAGCATTTGTTAACAGATGTGTCCAATGGTGATATTGAGGGGCGGGCGCGATTGGTAGAAATGGCGCAACCCTTTATCAATAAATTGGTTGAAGGCGTATACCGAGAGATGATGCAGGCTAAGTTAAATGCATTGGCCGGGTTAAAAGTGGCTGAGGTTTCTAAGGAGAGGCCAAATGCGCGACAAAATATGCCGAGCTCAAATGTGTCGGGTCAAATGTTAGGTCGGGTTTCTTCGGCGCGAACAGCGGTAGCATTGTTATTGCAAAATCCGGATTTAGTAGATGTGTTAGAGCAAAAAAAAATTGATTGGCAGTTGCTGGATTTTCCTGGTAAATCCTTATTGTTTACCTTAATGCATAAAATCATTGAGGGTAATCCTGCGAATACCGCAATGGTGTTAGAACTGTTTCGAGAGTCAACTGAATATCCTCAGGTATTGGCGTTGGCGCAGATGGATTTGCAGCTTCCCGAATCTGGTATTCGATTGCAATTTATAGGTGCTATCGACCGTTTAATAGAGCAAGCAAGCGAAAAGCTGTATACCGAGCTGCTTAAGAAAAATTTGACGGATCTAACGCTTGCAGAAAAAGAAATGCTTAAAAAAATGCGAATAAATAACTGATGCCTAATTTAATAATTTAAATTTGTGCTATAATTCAGTGTTCAGTTCGGGCGTTTGGCTGAATAACAACGTGGGTAGATCATGAATCAAGAACAGCAGCAATCACAATTAAAACAATTGATAGCAAAAGGTAAGATGCAAGGCTATCTCACCTACGCGGAAGTGAATGATCATTTGCCTAGTGATATTGTTGATCCGGAGCAAATTGAAGATATTATCGGGATGATAAATGATATGGGTATTCAGGTGCATGAGTTTGCGCCGGATGAAGATACTCTATTAGAAGATGCCGTTGCTTCTGGGGATGATGAAGATGCTGCTGAGGTGGCTGCCCTAGCTTCAGTCGATAGTGAATTTGGTCGAACGACCGATCCGGTGCGTATGTACATGCGAGAGATGGGTTCGGTTGAATTATTAACGCGTGAAGACGAGTTGAAGATCGCCAAACGAATTGAAAGCGGTTTGCAACAGGTGGTTAAATCTTTAGCGCGCTCTAATATTGTTGTGGCCTCTTTTTTTGAAGCTTTTGACAATATTTCTGATGAAGAGGGCGGGACGCGCCTGAACGATCTAATTTCAGGTTTTGCTGATTTAGAAGATCCTTCACAATTTACGGGTTCTTTACAAGTTGTTAGTGAAGCCGAGGAAATTGAAGAAGATAAAGGTTTAGAATACGAAGAAGTCAAAGAAAAAGTTGAAAGCTTGCGTACGCATTATTTAGCTGTTTGTGCCGTGGTAAAGGAGTATGGTTATACGCATGCCAAAACGGATGAGGCTTATGAAGCGTTGGCGGAAAGCTTTTTGATTTTCAAATGGACGCCACAGTATTTTAAGCAAATGAGCAATATGATGGCGAATGTTTTAGTCGATATTCGCAAGCAAGAGAAGATCCTGCTCGATATTTGTGTTGATCATGCTAAAATGCCCAAACAAGAGTTTGTTCGCTCCTACACTGAGAAAGGTTTAACTCCAGAATGGTTAAACGGACTGGTTAATGGTGGTCATGCTTACTCTGCTGCAATTAAAGCGCATGAGCACGAGATTAAAAAAGCACAACAGGTATTGTTGGACATTGAACAAGCAAACGCGCTCACGATTAATGCCTTAAAAGACATTAACAGACGGGTTTCGATTGGAGAAGCTAAAGCCCGGCGTGCGAAAAAAGAGATGATCGAAGCTAATCTACGATTAGTGATCTCTATTGCGAAAAAATACACTAATCGGGGTTTGCAGTTCTTGGATTTAATTCAGGAAGGTAACATCGGGTTAATGAAAGCTGTAGATAAATTCGAATACCGTCGTGGGTATAAATTTTCTACTTATGCAACATGGTGGATCAGGCAGGCGATTACGCGTTCCATCGCAGATCAGGCTAGAACGATCCGAATTCCAGTGCATATGATTGAAACCATTAATAAACTTAATCGGGTTTCAAGACAAATTTTACAAGAACTTGGTCGTGAAGCGACGCCAGAAGAATTGGCAGAGCGCATGGAAATGCCAGAAGATAAAGTGCGTAAAGTGTTGAAAATCGCCAAGGAGCCCATTTCGATGGAAACCCCGATTGGAGATGATGAAGATTCACATTTAGGCGATTTTATTGAAGATGCTAAGGTGTTGTCACCCGTAGAATCGGCAACTTTTGCGGGCTTACGCGAATCGACCCAGAACGTGTTAGCGGGTTTGACCGCAAGAGAAGCAAAAGTGTTACGTATGCGCTTTGGTATCAATATGAATACCGACCATACTTTAGAAGAAGTTGGAAAACAATTTGATGTTACGCGTGAACGTATACGGCAAATTGAAGCAAAAGCATTGAGAAAATTGCGGCATCCGTCAAGATCCGAACAGTTACGTTGTTTTCTCGATAACGATTAATAGAAACAAAGGGCCCTTAGCTCAGTTGGTTAGAGCGTCCGACTCATAATCGGCAGGTCGTAGGTTCAAGTCCTACAGGGCCCACCATAATTCTAAGAAAGCTGCATCTGCAGCTTTTTTTTATATTTTTAAATAGTTTGAAAAGGCAGGTAAACGTGAGCAATAACTATAGTTTCACTTCAGAATCCGTATCAGAAGGGCATCCAGACAAGGTGGCTGATCAGATTTCTGATGCAGTATTAGATGCATTATTAGAGCAAGATCCACGTTCGCGGGTTGCGTGTGAAACCTTAGTCAAAACCGGGATGGTGATTCTTGCTGGCGAAATCACCACGAATGCTTGGGTGGATCTAGAAGCGTTAGTGCGTAAAGTCGTTTGCGATATTGGTTACAATCATGGTGACATTGGTTTTGATGGTCAAAGCTGTGCGGTTATCAACGCTATTGGTAAACAATCCCCGGATATTGCGATGGGGGTTGATGATTCCGAAAATCATGAGCAAGGTGCGGGTGACCAAGGCTTAATGTTTGGCTACGCAAGTAATGAAACCGATGTGCTCATGCCTGCGCCAATCACATACTCACATTTGCTGGTCAAGCGTCAGGCGGAAGTGCGTAAAAACCAAACCTTGCCTTGGCTGCGCCCTGATGCAAAAAGTCAGATTACTTTCCGTTATGAAAATAACAAGCCTGTTGCTATCGATGCGGTAGTTTTATCTACCCAACATTCGCCTGAAATCGGAAATAAAGCACTGCATGAAGGAGTGATGGAGGAGATTATCCTTCCAATTTTGCCCAAAGAATGGTTGCATAAAGACACTAAATATTTTATCAACCCAACAGGCCAATTTATTATTGGTGGACCGGTTGGCGACTGTGGTTTAACGGGTCGTAAAATTATTGTCGATAGTTATGGCGGCATGGCACGTCATGGTGGTGGTGCCTTCTCGGGCAAAGATGTTGCCGCAGGGCAGAGTCGCTCCATATCGCGG
>SXIZ01000208.1 GCA_005779525.1 Methylococcaceae bacterium | reverse complement strand
CGGTACAAATGCAGATACGTCACCTGCCTGCGTTTCAATAATGGGCAGGGCCGTCAATGAGCCTGTTTTTCCCTTCACTTGACCATTCGTCAATCGCTCCACTTCAGCCGCATTAATTCGCGCAGCACGTTCAAGCAGGCGCGAATGCAAATAGAAAATATCTCCTGGATAAGCCTCACGACCCGGTGGGCGACGCAACAGGAGAGAAATTTGCCGATAAGCCCATGCTTGCTTAGTCAAATCATCATAAACAATCAGGGCATCTTCGCCGCGCTCCATAAAATATTCACCCATCGCGCAACCTGCGTAAGGTGCAATAAATTGCAATGCGGCTGAGTCGGAGGCCCCAGCCACCACGACGATGGTGTGCTCCATAGCACCGTGCTCTTCTAGTTTGCGCACAAGATTCGCAACAGAGGATGCTTTTTGTCCTACGGCAACGTAAACACACTTTACCCCAGTTCCCTTTTGATTGATGATGGCATCAATGGCAATGGCTGATTTACCGGTTTGTCGGTCGCCAATGATAAGCTCACGCTGGCCACGTCCGATAGGAATCATAGCATCGATCGCTTTTAATCCAGTTTGTACAGGCTGGTCAACTGATTTACGGGCAATAACCCCAGGAGCGACTTTTTCTATGGGTGACAACAGATCAGAGTCGATAGGGCCTTTTCCGTCGATTGGATTACCTAGCGCGTCAACTACGCGGCCCAGAAGGCCAGGACCGACTGGAACCTCAAGAATACGGCCGGTGCATTTGCCTTTCTGACCCTCGGAAAGACCGCTAGCATCGCCCAAAATAACGGCACCCACCGAGTCGCGTTCTAAATTCAAAGCAAGGCCATAGACGCCACCGGGAAACTCTATCATTTCGCCCTGCATAGCATCTGCCAGCCCATGTAGGCGGACAATACCGTCTTTCAAACTAACGATCGTACCTTCATTACGTGCTTCTGAAACAACATTAAATTGTTCTATTTTTTTTCTGATTAATTCGCTGATTTCAGATGGATTTAACGCTACTTGTTCTGACATGAAATGTATCCTCTAAATTACGCGGCTAAATTGCTACTAAGTTTATTTAACTTGCCTCGCACCGAGCCATCGATGACTAAATCACCCGCGCGAATAATCGCGCCACCCAATAATGACTCATCAATACTCACGTCCAAGGTGACTTCCCTTTGCAGACGCAAACTTAACGAGTTGATTAGTTGCTTCTGCTGAGCTTGAGTCAACGCCTTGAAACTGCTTACACTTGCGGTCATTGTTTTTTCTTGTTCGGCACGCAATGCCTCGTACTGAGCATATATATCTGGTAACACCAGTAATCGCCTATTTGCTGCGAGCAACCCGATGAAGTGCTCTACGTCCTTCATGTCACTTGCACCACTTATTTTTGCGCATACCGCAAGCATCAGCTTGGTTTGCAGCTCTGTTGTGGTCGCCGGATTGCAGATGAACTGCTCTGCGTCTTTATTTTGTACGGTTTGTGCCAAGTTGAGCAGTATTGTTGACCAGGCGGCTAATTGCTTTTCCGCAAGTGCATGGTAAAACACAGCTTTGGCATAAGGCCTCGCGATAGTAATTGTATCTGACATGTCAAATCTCTTCGATCAAGTTGTCCAGTAATACCTGATTAGCTTGCTCATCAATTTCGCGCATCAGAATTTTTTCAGCGCCAGCAACAGCCAATGTAGCCACCTGCTTGCGTAACGTGTCTTTTGCACGATTGATTTCTTGCGTAATTTGCTCCGCGGCGACTTTAGCTAATTTTTGTGCTTCAGCACGTGCGTCGTCTTTCGCTTCTTCAACAATCTGTGCCGCGCGACGATTCGCTTTTTCAATGATATCAGACGCCTGAACCTTAGCCTGCTTCATTTCATCCTTTACGCGATGCTGAGCCAGCTCCAGCTCTCGACGACCACGCTCAGCCGCTGCCAAGCCATCAGCTATTTTATCTTGTCGCTCTTCCAGCGCCTTCGATAATGGAGGCCAAACAAACTTCATGGTAAACAACACAAATGCGCCGAAGACAAGCATTTGTACAACCAGTGTTAAATTGATATCCAAGATTTATCTCCTGTAACAATCAGGGCGCCGCAGCGCTCACCAAGTGTCGCCTCAAACGCTCCAGCCAGCATGTTTTTCACAAATCACCACATCATCCTTGTGGCTAAAGCGCTTGAGAATATCTTATCAAGAACCCAAATTACTGATGAATGGGTTAGCAAACGTGAAGAACAACGCAATACCTACCCCAATCATGGTCACCGCATCGAGAAGACCTGCAACAATAAACATTTTTACTTGTAGCATGGGTACCATTTCTGGTTGCCGTGCAGATCCTTCAAGAAACTTTCCTCCCAACAAACCAAAACCAATAGCAGTACCTAACGCACCTAATCCAATCAACAAAGCGACCGCAATAACCGTCATGCCTTGAACTTGTGCTATTAAACTTGCAGCTTGCATATAAATCCCCTTAATGGACAATTAAAAATAAAACTGGTTAATGATCTTCATGAGCGAGACTGAGGTAAACAATCGTCAACACCATGAATATAAACGCCTGCAACGTAATGACTAAGATATGGAAAATTGACCACGCCGTAGCCAATAAAAATTGCGCCACCCCCATCGTCACACCGCTTGTGATCGAAGACGAGTTCGCATTCAGCGTGAGCAAAGCTATTAAAATAAAGATCAACTCACCGGCATATAAGTTGCCGAACAACCGGAGTGATAATGAAATAGGTTTGGCGATTAAACCGACCAACTCTAACAACAAATTAAAGGGGATGAACAGTGGATTGTTAAAGGGTTGCATTGTTAACTCTTTAATAAAACCTTTTGCTCCCTTGACCTTTAAGCTATAAAAAAGGATAAGAAAAAAGACAGATAACGACATCGCAAACGTGAGATTAAGATCATTGGTTGGGACGACTTTTAAATAATGAATGCCAGCAAGCTTCGCTACTGCAGGTAATATATCTACGGGTACAATATCCATAAAATTCATCAAAAAAACCCAGATGAATATGGTTAACGCTAAAGGACCAATGACCTTGTTTTTTCCATGAAAACAATCTTTGACCTGATTGTCAGCAAAAACCAACATCATCTCAGCAAAGTTCTGTACTTTTCCAGGAACACCCGTCGACACCCGGCGAGCTCCAACATATAAAAGGAGTATGGCGATAATCCCCAGTGCTATCGAAAAGAATATCGTATCCAAATTTAACGTCCAAAACCCACCGCCTGAACCTAGGCTCATTGTCTTGACGTTATATGACAAATATGTAAGATGATGCTTAATGTAATGTGTATTTGATACCATTTCAGTCACTTTCTGCCCTATTCTGTTTTCGGAACCGTATTTCTAGTCAGTTCCTTTATTAACAAATATCAACGGTGCAAACCAAAATATCATTTGCGTCACTATGTATACAGCAAAAAACACCAGAGGGATGATGGTGAATAATTTAAACACCAGTGTAAATAAGGTCATCGCCAGCACGATTTTCAACGCTTCGCCCTTATAAAAGCGATTGACTATTTGTTTCGCTGCACGCGCGCCCTGGTATTGAAACAAGGCTCTTGCGAAATACGCATTCGGTACAATACACACTAATCCACCTAATATGGCGGATAATGCAGCTGTTGTACCAGCACACCATAGTGCCATTGTTGCAAGCAGTATCGTCATGCCGAGCTGGCATAATATTAACCGCCTAGCACCTTGCAAGCCCCGCTGATTTTTCACAGATCCACCCATCTTTTCGCGCGGATTATAAAGTAATCAATGTGGATAAGCAACGGCTACGCGTTCTTCAGCTATAATTTAAATAGGCTATGTGAACAAAGCCTAGTTGTCCAACTCAGTCTAAGGAATTTAAAATGTCTGAAAAACAGCAACACACGGTTGCGCGTATGCGCGAACAAATGAGTCATCGCTATGGCGATGGTTTACCGCACAAACACAATAAACTACATAATCCCTACCGACAACATTGCAGATCACATCCAATTCAAATGACCGATAATAATGAGCAAGAAAGGGACATAAACTGCTCTACCGGGCTTTTACATGAAATGAAATTACGAAAAGTTCGTAAACGACTGGATAAAGGGCGATTCCATTGATACAGTATACGTATCCCATCAGGTTGGCCACTTCCTGAAAGGGAAAAGCCTCAATGGCCTGAGAGTTCTCAGGCCTTTTATTTTATGGCCCATCAAAACCAAGTTCTGTTGTCGACACGTAAAAAGTGTAACGACAACGCCATCTACTGTGTTTAGCCAGGCTATAGCCGCTACTGAGCAGGCGCTTCCTCTGGATGGTCGCTCAAATTATAATACTTAAATAACTTCACGACCCGTTTTACCCCAGTGCACGCTCTGGCTATCTTGATGACATGCTGAGCTTCCTTAGGGATCACATCCCCCATCAAATAAACAATCTGCTCAGATGTAACAACCTTAAAGACATGTGGATCAACATCCGCATTTGCAAAAATTTGGCTACGAATTTTCATAGTAATCCAATCATCTAGCAGCACATTTTCAGTTTTCGAGCCTATCGCTAATTGATTAAACAGGCGGCGATACCCATCTAGTGCCGCGACACGTTTAAATGCTTCTTGCCGCAAAATAGCGGTTGGCACATGGCCTGCCAATAGAATGTCCCCATTAATGATGGCGACGTCAATAGAGCAACCCGGCCCTTTGAAGATTTGATCTTTATATAAAGCTCGGCTTGCATTAGCGGCTAATTGGAAGTCGCTGATGGTCTTATAGACATTATGGCGGTCATAAACCAAGGACACGCCAGTCCAAACATTACTGATACAGCCCGTTAAGAAGGCACCAAACACCATCAGCAATATCGCTAAACATCCTTGTTTGCACATCGGTGTAACTCCTAAACCAACCCGATTGCTCCGACTTTATGAGTCCTTGCACATGACTTAAACAATATATTGGAAAATTTTAACGACTTTATTCACGCCACTCACTTGTCTTGCCACGTTGACCGCTATATTGGCTTGCTCATGCGTCGCAATACCCATCAAATAAACGATTCCATTTTCGGTAACAATTTTAATTGACCCTGATTCTAGCCCCTTTCTTGCTAACATTTTGCTGCGTACCTGGCCTGTGATCAAAGTATCTTTGCTACGTCTGGTCATCGACAATGGGTAGTCAATAGTGACTTCATCATACACTCGGCGTACGTTCGGCGTATTTTGTACTATTTTTTCCGCGACGACTCGTAAAGAGGCTGTTGGTGTTTGGCCGGCCAGCAAAACAACTTGGTTAAAACTACTGACCACCATGTGGGAGTCACGAAAACGGGGATCATTCACGATGGCTTTGCGCACAACATAAAATATGCGAGCGTCGCGCTCCATCATCGATACGCTGCGCCGGTCATAAACAGCCATACCGCCTGCCGCACCCACAACAACTACCGCTGCACAACTCGTTAATAACGCACCCAAAAGCAAAAAAATGAATGTTTTTATCTTCATAATCTACCCCAACATTTGGCCAAATAAAGATTGATCAATTAAATCGCAAAAGCAGTGCAAGATAAATAAATGCGTTTCGCGGATCCGAGCCGCGGTATCTCCGGGTACCCTTATTTCAATATCTTCAGGCCCCAGATGATTAGCAAGAACACCACCATCACGACCACTTAACGCGATAGTATCCATGCCACGATCATTTGCTGCATTCACCGCTTGCAATAGATTATCAGAGTTACCCGACGTAGATAAGGTAAGCAAGACATCACCCTCCTGCCCAAGTGCCTGAATTTGGCGAGCAAAAATCTGATCGAAATGACCCTCATTAGCAACGGCTGTCGAAACAGATATGTCTGTGGATAAAGAAAAAACAGGGAGAGGAGGACGCTCCACGTCAAAATGATTCAGCATTGCTGCGGTAAAATGCAAACAATTGGCCGCCGATCCCCCATTACCACACAATAGAATTCGGCCATCATTGAGTAAACAGTTGACTAAACGCAACCCAGCCTTTGCTATCGCTGCCGATAATAAATCTGCAACGGCTATTTTTGCTTCAATACCGACACCAAAAAGATGTCGGATTCGATCTTCCATTTGTGTCATATGTTACCTCAAAGAATGGCTAAACAACCGTTTAATCATCGGCACCGAAAGCGTTTTTAATCCAACTCATGCGTGGCGGCATGCCTTCTAGACTCAGTACATCAAAGCGTATAGGCTGTTTATCATATAGCTTATTGGCCATCAGATAGAGAGAGGCGGTTTTGATAAGCTTCTGCCTCTTGCTATGGGTTACACTAGCCATCGCTCCACCAAACGCATTTGAAGTGCGTGCACGCACTTCAATGAACACTAAATAGTCGTTATCACGCATGATTAAATCCAGTTCACCCATGCGACAGCGATAATTGCTTTCAACCCATTGTAAGCCTTGAAGTGTGAGGTACTCCCTGGCGCGTTGCTCGGCGAGTGAACCTATTTTTAGTGACATTTGACCTCAGCTTATCAGCTGCCCAATCATTTGCTGTAGCGTATGCATATCATCGTAATGAATAACTAACGTCCCTTTACCTGCTTTCCCTTGTTTCAATTTTACCTTGGTTTTTAACTGCTGTGCCAACGTTTGTATTGCGCTCTCAAATAGAGGTGAAATGTCTACCTTTGTTTTTGGCACACTCCCGCTACCCACTTTAACTCGAGCCACCAGCGCTTCCGTTTCTCGCACTGATAAATTCTTGGCCACCACTAATTGAGCAACTTGAGATTGTTGACTTTCGTCTAACATTAAAAGGCTCCGTGCGTGCCCCATATCCAAGTCACCATGCTCCAGCATCCGAATAACATCCGCGTTTAAATTGAGCAACCGTAAATAATTGCTGACGGCCGCACGCGATTTACTTAATAACTCAGCAATTTGCTGGTGCGTCAGCGAAAACTCGGTGGTTAAACGATGCATAGCCCGAGCCTGATCCATCGCATTTAAATCTTCGCGTTGTAAATTTTCCACCAAGGCCATGGCCATGGCTGTTTCATCATCAACCTGGCGTAGCACGACAGGCACGTCACTTACCCCAGCCAATCGACATGCACGCCAACGACGTTCACCGGCGATAATCTCATAGCGCCCTGGAGATACTTCTCGGACCACTAAGGGCTGTAGCAAACCCTGCTTTTTGATTGATTCAGCCAGCTCAACCAGCGCTGCTTCATCAATTTCCCCCCGCGGTTGATATTTACCAGGTTGCAGACTATCTATTGTTAGTTTTAATCGCTCTGACCCGTCATGTTTGTCTGTGGCGTGCAAACTACCGTCAGTATGACTTAACAAGGCTGATAAGTTACGACCTAAACCACTCCGTTTCACGACCATAAACTACCTCAAATTCATTATGAACTGTGGACGACTTGTTTTCCGATGACCTCTGCCGCTAAAACCATGTAAGCAGCAGCCCCGGGCGATGATTTATCGTATTGCAGTGCTGGCAAACCATGACTAGGCGCCTCGGCCAAACGCACATTCCTTGGAACAACGGTGCGATAAACCTTATGATTAAAATGCTCCAACAATTGCTTAGAGACATCAGAGCATAATCGATTACGTGCATCATACATTGTACGCAACACACCTTCGATATGTAAGCGAGGATTCACTGAGTTTTTTACTTGTTCGACTGTCGATAACAACGCCGCCAAGCCTTCTAATGCATAATATTCACATTGCATCGGTAT
>SXIZ01000207.1 GCA_005779525.1 Methylococcaceae bacterium | reverse complement strand
CCATACCAAAATGATGCTGAAAGAAACCGAATTGGAAAACTATTTATTTGAAAAGGAAGACGATTTAACTGAAGAGCAAAAATTAAATATTGAGGATCAGTTACATACTGAAATGAGTGAGATTTTTTACGGGCGTAATTACGAAAATTAATTATTAACCGCTCAACGAGGAGGCCATTTCACTATGAGCTTACACACGTTGGCGCGGAATTTATCAACGCAAATCCATCCATGTAATTTGACGTCCTGTTTCTAATACATGCACGAAACGTCTGCGTTAGTATATATTTAGCATATCCACTTTATTTAGGAGTCAAGAATGACCTCAGGTTTAATTACTGATATAACTGGCCAAACTGATATTGATCCCATCGAAACCCGTGAATGGGTCGAGGCTTTACAAGCGGTTTTAGCCCAAGAAGGCACCGATAGAGCCTATTTTCTGATAGAGCAGTTGGTGGCCATAGCTCGTCAGTCTGGTGCTAATATCCCTTTCAGCGCCAATACTCCTTATATAAACACTATCCCCATTTCACAACAACCGCCATATCCTGGAGATACTACCATCGAACGCAAAATTCGTTCGTATGTGCGTTGGAATGCGATGATTATGGTGTTACGCGCCAGTAAACATAGCAATGTGGGGGGGCATATTGCTAGTTTTGCCTCAGTAGCCACTTTATACGAAGTTGGACAAAATCACTTTTGGCATGCACCTTCGGATAAACATGAAGGCGACTTAGTTTTCTTCCAAGGACATTCTTCACCCGGTAACTATGCCAGAGCAATGTTACTTGGGCAGCTGACCGAAGAGCAGCTCGATAGTTTCCGTCAAGAAGTAGGCGGGAATGGTTTAAGTTCCTATCCGCACCCTTGGTTAATGCCGGATTTTTGGCAATTTCCAACGGTATCGATGGGATTAGGTCCAATCATGGCGATTTATCAAGCTCGCTTTATGCGCTACATTCAAGATCGCGGTTTAGCCAATACCGACGGACGTAAAGTCTGGGCCTTTTTGGGTGACGGTGAAACCGATGAGCCAGAAGCGTTAGGTGCAATTGGCATGGCAGGGCGCGAAAAATTAGACAACCTTATTTTTGTAGTCAACTGTAATTTACAGCGTTTAGACGGCCCCGTCCGTGGTAACGGAAAAATTATCCAAGAGTTAGAAGGTAATTTCCGCGGTGCTGGCTGGAATGTGATCAAAGTTATTTGGGGACGACGTTGGGATGCATTGTTAGCCCGCGATAAGCAAGGCTTGATTGCCAAACGTATGTTGGAATGCGTCGATGGTGATTATCAAACGTTTAAATCTAAAGATGGTGCCTATGTACGGGAATTTTTCTTTAATACCCCCGAACTTAAAGCTTTAGTTTCTGATTATACTGATCGCGATATTTGGGAACTCAATCGCGGTGGACACGACTCCATTAAAGTGTACGCAGCATTTCAAGCCGCGGTAACGCATAAAGGCCAACCGACAGTCATTTTGGCTAAAACCATTAAAGGTTACGGCATGGGCACCTCGGGACAGGCGCAAAATACCAGTCATCAGCAGAAAAAAATGAGTGATGAATCGATCCGCAATATGCGCGACCGCTTTGAGCTGCCCGTCAAAGATGAAGACTTACATGACTTACCCTATCTAAAATTTGCAGAAGACTCCAAAGAGCTGAATTATATGCGTCAGCGTCGTGCAGAGCTCGGCGGGAATTTACCTTCACGTCGTACCAAAGCACAGTCTCTGGAAATTCCGCCACTCACTGCGTTTCAGACCATGTTGGATGGAACAGGCCAAGGTCATGAAATCTCCACAACCATGGCGTTTGTAAGGATATTAAATATCCTGACTAAAGATTCCAAAATTGGTAAACATATTGTGCCGATTGTGCCCGATGAATCGCGGACGTTTGGTATGGAGCCCATGTTCAGACAATTAGGGATTTGGTCGCAAGTCGGGCAGTTATATACGCCACAAGACGCTGATCAGTTGATGTTTTATAAAGAAGACAAACATGGTCAGGTATTGCAAGAAGGTATTAACGAAGCTGGCGGTTTGTGCGATTGGATTGCTGCAGGAACTTCTTACTCTACGCATGGCGTGCCAATGATTCCATTTTTTATTTACTACTCCATGTTTGGCTTCCAACGGGTAGCAGATTTAATTTGGGCGGCAGCAGATCAACGTACCCGTGGGTTTTTACTGGGTGGCACGGCAGGTCGAACCACATTGAATGGTGAAGGCTTGCAACATGAAGATGGTCATAGCCACTTGATTGCTGCGACGGTTCCAAACTGTGTGGCGTATGATCCAGTGTATGCCTATGAATTAGCAGTGATTATTCAAGACGGTATGCGTAGAATGTATGCCGAACAGGAAGATGTGTTTTATTACATTACTGTGATGAATGAAAACTATGATCAACCGCCTATGCCTGAAGGTGCTGCACCCGATATTTTGAAAGGCATGTACTTGTTTAAACCTGCGAAACGCAATGCCAAGCTGCGCGTTAATTTATTAGGTTCAGGGACGATTTTCTGCGAAGCAGTCGCTGCCGCAGAATTGTTGCAAGAGGATTGGGGGGTGTCTGCTGATTTATGGAGTTGTACCAGCTTCAATGAGTTGGCGCGAGATGGACAAGATTGTGAACGTTGGAATCGTTTGCATCCCACTCAAGAGCCGAAAGTCGCACATGTGACGCGTTTGTTGAGTACCAATTCTGCGCCAATTATTGCTTCGACTGACTATATGCGCGCCTTTGCTGAGCAAATCCGTCCCTTTATCTCAAACTCCTATACTGTATTGGGTACGGATGGTTTTGGGCGTTCGGATACCCGTGAGCAATTACGGAGTTTCTTTGAAGTCGATCGATTCCATATTGTGATTGCAGCACTTAAAAGTTTAGCGGATCAAAAGCAGATACCAGTCGCTAAAATTGAGGAAGCTATTGCAAAATATGGCATCAATGCAGATAAAGTTGCCCCCTGGTTTATTTAATTCAAGGAATCTTAGATGGCTAATATAATTGAAATTAAAGTACCGGATGTCGGTAATGTAGCTGAAATCAATGTTCTAGAAGTCTTGGTGCAAGTAGGTGACGAGATTGTTAAAGAACAAACTTTAGCCGTATTGGAGACAGATAAAGCGAGTATTGATTTGCCTGCGAGCGCTGCTGGTAAAGTACAGAAAGTTCAGATTAAACCGGGCGATAAAGTTTCTGAGGGTTCTCTGGTGTTAGTGTTAGAAGTATTGGATGCACCCGCAGCGCCCGCAGTGGCCCCTGTCGTTGCTCCCGCACCTGCACCAGTTGCTACACCAGTCGCGGTAGAGCCTGCTAAAGTCTCTAGCCCTGTGGCCGCTCAAACGGAACCTGTAGTCAAATTAGAACCCGAAACCGGGGTGAATGTCGCTCATGCGACTCCCAGTGTGCGTTTGTTCGCACGGGAATTGGGGGTTGATTTAAGCTTGATTAAGGTGGGAAGTGGGCGTAAAGGACGTATTTTACAAGAAGATGTCAAGCAATTCGTTAAACAAGTGATTACCCAAGGTAGTGGGGCGGCCTCCTCCTCTGGAGCGGGTATCCCTGCAATTCCTGCAGTTGATTTTAGTAAGTTTGGTCAGACCGAAGACTTAGCGCTGAGTAATATTAAGCGTTTAACTGGTCAAGGCTTAACTCGGGTCTGGCTGAATTTGCCGATGGTGACTTACCATGATGAAGCCGATATCACTGAACTGGAAGCATTCCGGGTAGCTTTAAATGCCGATAAAACCCTTGAAGGTTTAAAATTTACCAGTTTAGTGTTTATTATGAAGGCCTTGGTTGCGGCACTGCAGCAATTTCCAACGTTTAATAGTTCTTTAGCGCCTGATGGGCAAAAACTAATTCTGAAAAAGTATTACAACATCGGGGTTGCAGTCGATACGCCGAATGGTCTAGTCGTGCCTGTAATACGTGAGGTTGATCAGAAATCTATTAAACAGCTCACCGTGGAATTGGGTGAATTAAGTGCCAAAGCCCGCGCTGGAAAATTATTACCCGCGGATATGCAAGGCGGCTGCATGACTATTTCCAGTTTGGGAGGCCTTGGTGGAACAGCATTTACGCCGATTGTGAATGCCCCGGAAGTGGCCATACTCGGCGTGACCCGTGCCGCTATGAAACCCGTATGGGATGGACAGGCTTTTCAGCCCCGACTTATGTTACCGTTGGATTTGACCTATGATCATCGAGTCATTGACGGCGCTGAAGGGGCCAGATTTATGACAGCGGTGATCCGTTGTTTGAATGATATTCGTCGCTTATTACTTTAAACGGAGTGTTACACATGTCTGATTCTGTAATTCATGCAGAAGTTTTGGTTTTAGGGGGAGGCCCAGGCGGCTATAGTGCGGCGTTTCGTGCGGCGGATTTAGGTAAAAAAGTAGTTCTGGTCGAACGTTATCCCGTTTTGGGGGGTGTTTGTCTGAATGTCGGCTGTATTCCTTCCAAAGCTTTGTTGCATATTGCGCAGCTGATTCACGAACTGGAAGAGTTTAAGCACCATGGTATCAATGCGACCTTAGATCTAGATATTGATAAAATCCGCACGTGGAAACAAAGTGTTTCCAAAGGCTTGAATGATGGTTTAGCTAAACTGGTTAAACAACGCAAAATCACTTTGATCCAAGGAGTGGGGCAATTTACAGGCAGTAACGCTATAGAAGTGACCGAGAGCACAGGTAAGCAAACGGTGACCTTTGACAACGCGATTATTGCTGCGGGCTCGCATCCGACTAAGATTCCAGGTTTTCCGCATGATGATCCGCGTTTAATGGATTCCACCGATGCATTAGAGCTCAAAAGTATTCCAGAGAAATTGCTGATAGTGGGAGGTGGAATTATCGGACTGGAGATGGCCACGGTGTATCACGCTTTAGGGGCAGAGATCAGTGTGGTGGAATTGATGGATCAAATTATCCCGGGCTGTGATAAGGATTTGATAACGCCATTATTTAGACGGATTAAAAAGCAATATCAAAATATCTGGTTGGAAACGCGCGTCAAAAGCATAGAAGCCTTAGCTGAAGGATTGAAAGTCAGTTTTGAAGGCAAAGATGCACCTGAATCGGAAATCTTTGATCAAGTGTTAGTCGCAGTCGGACGACGTCCGAATGGTAAATTGATCAATGCGGAAGCTGCGGGCGTGACGGTCAACGAACAAGGATTTATCCCGGTTGATAAACAACAGCGTACTAATGTAGCGCACATTTTTGCGATTGGTGATATTGTCGGTAACCCGATGTTGGCGCATAAAGCGGAACACGAAGGTAAAGTGGCTGCGGAAGTGATTGCCGGACATAAAGTCGCCTTTGAAGCATTGACTATTCCATCGGTAGCCTACACGGATCCTGAAATCGCTTGGATGGGATTGACTGAAAATCAAGCGAAAGAGCAAGGCATCGCCTACGAAAAAGGTGCGTTCCCTTGGGCGGCCAGCGGACGATCTTTAAGTAATGGTCGTAATGAAGGAATCACCAAGATTTTATGTGATCCTGATACAGGTAGAATTTTAGGTGCAGGTATGACCGGGAATAATGCGGGTGAACTAATAGCGGAAGCCGTTTTAGCCTTAGAAATGGGTGCTGATGCACATGATATTGGTTTAACAATTCATGCGCATCCCACTTTATCTGAAACCTTTGCCTTTGCCGCTGAAATGGTCACTGGCACGATTACCGATTTATATATCAAGAAATAACCCAGTCAGGCGGAAAGAGTGCACAGCTTTTTCCGCCTTCGTATACGTGTTTTTACGTCCCCTCGAAATTTTCCCCCTTGCGTTATCGTCAAGCTAGATTTAGCCAGTGTTTTTTGTTGATTAGATCAAAGTCAACGTGCATGTCTCCTCGTATGACTTTATCTTTAGCGGGATAAAAAACTGCCCAGTAGCTAAAACTATCTGAAATCCTCTGCTAAACTTAAACTTCAAGCATTTACCAGCCTTATTTTTTGTAAGCTTTTTAATCGAGCACATGTTGTTTAGCACTGCTTAAGCAGCATATGGGCGCACCTGCTCGTGGTGCGCTGTTTTTTTCTTGGGCTAAGAGAGTTATTTTGAAACCAGAACTTGTTACAGGATTAAGTCAAAATCTTAATACCATTTTTTGGTTACTGTTACCTTCGGTGACAGTGATGGGATGGTTGCTGCTGCGTGATAAGCGTTTCAAAGCGTTAATGTCTGCGGAACGTAAAAATCAAGAGTCACGCTGGCAACACGAAATTACAGAACGCAAAGCCGTAGAGTTAGAACTGTATAATCGCACAGCCGAACTCGCATTACATAATGCGGTGTTAAAGCTGATGACTCATGAATCTCGGCTCAGTTCTATTTTGGAACAATTGGCTAATCAGGTTGAGACCTTGCATCCTGAAATGCTATGTTCGATTCTGCTATTAGATGACGAAGGTAAACGTTTACGGGTAGGTGCTTCGCCAAGTTTACCAGCGTTTTTTAATCAAGCGGTTGATGGCTTAGAGATCGGAATGGGGGTGGGCTCGTGCGGAACTGCGGCGTATTTAGGCAAACTGGTAATTGTTGAAGATGTGTTGCAGCATGCTTTTTGGAAGCAATATACCGACTTAGCAGAACAGGCGAATCTGCGTGCATGTTGGTCATATCCAATTAAAAATAGCAAAGACAAAGTCTTGGGAACCTTTGCAATTTATCGCAGAAATGTTGCGACACCAACGGCTTTAGAAATTGAGTTAATATCCAATTACGCCAATTTAGCGCTGGTTGCGATTGAACGTAAACACGCTGAGCAAGATTTACTTCTGACCGCCACTGCCTTCGAATCTCAAGAAGCCATTAGTATTACTGATGCTAATACCGTGATTCTCCGAGTCAATCAAGCGTTTACCAAAATCACGGGTTATTCTTCGCGGGAAGCAGAGGGTAATAAAATCAGCATGCTGAAATCAGGTTGTCATGATGAGGCATTTTATGCGGAGATGTGGGGCACCATTAATCGCGTGGGGTGTTGGTACGGCGAAATATGGGATAAACGTAAAAATGGCGAAATTTATCCGAAATTGTTGAGTATCACGGCGGTTAAAGATAATGCTGGCGTAGTGACGCATTATGTTGGAACGCACACTGATATTACTGAGCGCAAATCTGCTGAGGAAGAAATTAAATATTTGGCGTATTACGATCCATTAACGCATTTGCCGAATCGCCGATTGTTGCATGAACGCCTCAAGCATGGCATTGAATTGGCGAAACGTGAAAATAAGCAATTAGGTTTGCTGATGTTAGATCTGGATAGGTTTAAGGCGGTGAATGATAGTTTTGGTCATTTGGTCGGCGATGAGTTGTTAAAACAAGTTTCGTCCAGAATTACCGCGATGCTGCGTGATGTGGATTTAGTGGCACGGTTGGGCGGGGATGAGTTTGTTGTGCTGTTGGAAAATATTAGTCATGCCGATGATGCGGCACGCGTGGCGAAAGAAATTATCCATGAATTAAGCCAACCATTTAATTTAATGCAAAGTTCCGAAGTGCATATCGGTGCGAGTGTCGGTATTAGTCTATATCCGCAGCATGGGGAATTGTTAGAAGTACTGATGGATCATGCGGACGCTGCCTTGTATCAGGCCAAAGGGCAGGGGCGTGGGTGTTTTGCATATTATTCTGAAGAGTTAACTCGTGCAGTACGTGAAAGTATTGCGTTAGAGATGCGTTTACGTAAAGCCATTACTCAGCAGGAATTGCGTGTGTATTATCAGCCGCAAATGGATATTGATAGTGGGCGTATTATCGGGGCGGAAGCCTTGGTACGTTGGCAAGATCCAGTGGAGGGTTTGATTCAGCCGTCGCGCTTTATCCCGGTTGCTGAAGAGACGCGGCTGATAGTTGAAATTGGTGAATGGGTGTTAAAAAGCACCTGTGAACAAGGCCGAGCTTGGTTAGATCAGGGATTTCCTCCGCTGACCCTGGCGGTCAACGTTTCGCCGCATCAATTTCGGCGGAGTGATATTAATACCTTGGTCGCCAAAGTATTGGCTGAAACGGGCTTTCCAGCAGAGTATTTGGAGTTAGAGATCACCGAAAGCGGCTTGATGGAAAATCAAGAAAATGCCACTAATATTTTAAATAATTTACATGCCCAAGGAATTCGTTTAGCGATTGATGATTTTGGTACGGGATATTCATCTTTAGCTTATCTCAAGCGCTTTCCCTTAGATGTGTTAAAAATCGATAAGAGCTTTATTGATGAAATACCGCACAATCGGGACGATATGGAAATTGCGGCCACTATTTTGGCGATTGGACACACTCTAGGATTTAAAGTGTTAGCAGAAGGGGTGGAAACCATAGACCAATTAGCTTTTTTACAAGGTATTGGTTGTGATACTTATCAAGGGTATATCAAAAGTCCCCCGATACCCGTTGATAAGTTTACAGAGTTGTTACAAGAACAAAAACAGACCTTAAGTTAGCAAGTCTTGTACAGCTGCAGCATCATTAAGTTCACTTAAATAAAAGTATATTTGTCTAAGTTTTTAGCGCTGTTTAAAACGAATTCACCCCCTGCTAACCTACTCGAATCGAGTAGGTTAGCAGGGGGTGAAGTTTTATCTACTTATTTACTTTCTAAAAAAGATGGGGGCTTCCATTTCCCCGATAGCATGAGCGCACCTCAAAGCTGTCCGGCAGGTTTTTTATGCAACGTTTTTTTCTCTTTGTCGTTACCTTTGTCCTGCCCTTTAAGATCGGATTTTGGTGGATGTTGTTCATTAAAATCAATGGTCGTGTCAGGGGGTGGTAGAGGCTCTTTACCCGCCATCAACGCATCGATTTGATCTTTATCAATGGTTTCCCATTTCATTAATGCTTGAGCCATTTTGTGCAGTACATCTATGTTTTCCTGCAAAATAGTTTCAGCACGTTGGTAGTTTCTATCTATAACTGAACGAATTTCTTCATCGATCATATGGGCAACATTGCTAGATACCGCGCTGCCTTGTACCCCAGGGTGGCCCATAAAAGGTTGACCACCTTCTTCGCCATAAACTAAAGGTCCTAATTTGGCAGATAATCCCCAACGAGTGACCATGTTACGGGCTAATTCTGTTGCGCGTTCAATGTCGTTAGAGGCGCCAGTAGTGACGCGATCATCTCCGAAAATCATTACCTCAGCTATACGGCCACCAAATAAACCTGCAATTTGACTTTCTAATTTGCGTTTGCTGGCACTGTACTGATCACGTTCCGGTAAGAACATGGTCACCCCTAAGGCACGGCCGCGAGGCATGATACTGACTTTGTACACAGGGTCATGATCAGGTGATTTTTCACCGACAATGCAGTGGCCTGCTTCGTGATACGCAGTTAATAACTTATCCTCTTCTGACATAATCATGGTGCGTTTTTCCACGCCCATTAAGATTTTGTCCTTAGCTTTTTCAAGATCATGCATGGAAACTTCGGTTTTATTCGCACGGGCTGCAAATAAAGCCGCTTCGTTAACCACGTTAGCCAACTCCGCACCTGAAAATCCAGGTGTGCCGCGAGCAATGTTTTTCAATTCAACATCGGCAGACGCAGGGACTTTTTTGATATGCACATTCAAAATTTGCTCACGACCACGCACATCAGGTAAGCCTACGGTGACTTGACGATCAAAACGTCCTGGTCTCAGCAAGGCTTTATCTAGAATGTCCGCACGGTTAGTGGCCGCAATAATAATGACCCCTTGATCGCCATCGAAACCATCCATTTCAACTAAAAGTTGGTTT
>SXIZ01000206.1 GCA_005779525.1 Methylococcaceae bacterium | reverse complement strand
TTAAAAGATGGCCATATTGATACCGTGATTGGCTTACCTGCTAATTTGTTTTTCTCGACCGGAATACCGGTTTGTATATTGGTATTGAAAAGATGTAAAAAGTCGGATGATGTGTTGTTTATCAATGCGAGTGAATACTTTGAAAAAGGTAAACGCCAAAACCGCTTGCTACCTGAGCATATCGATAAAATTGTAGAGTCGTATCAATACCGCAAGGAAGAAGAACGCTATTCTCGACGGGTTGCAATGGAAGAAATTGAGAAAAACGAATTCAATTTGAATATCTCTCGTTACATTAGCACTTCCAAAGCAGAGACTCCAATCGACTTGCAAATGGTCAATGCCGAGCTTATTAAGCTAGAGGAAAATATTGTCACAAGCACTGACAAACATAATAAATTTCTATTGGAACTTGGATTACCGCCTTTGCCTTGAGTTTATCTGGTGTTAGTCGTGGCAATAATAATCTGAATTAGCGATTGACATGCACCACGGTTGCCGGGGGGAAGCCATTAAAGTAGGTAGAGGTTGCACCACTGTAGGCACCAATATTTCTGCTGTACAGCAAATCATCGCATTCCAAATTACTTGGGAGCTCGTCGGTCATGGTAATCACATCCAAGCCATCACAAGTCGGACCGAACACGGTGCAAATTTCGCTGGGACCGTCTTTAAAGGCTTCCAAATGATATTGGCAATGATCAAAAATGATTCCAGAAAAAGTATGGTACACACCATCATTGATGTAATAACACAGCTTGCCATGGCGTATGGCTTTGCCAATGATTTTCGAAACCGCTATGGCGGCGGTGGCGACCAAAAATCGTCCAGGTTCAGCGATAATTTGTACATCTTTAGGAATCAAACGCTCTAATTCGGCATTGATACGCTTGGCTAATTCGCTAAACGGTTGTACCGAGGCATCGTATGGCGCAGGAAATCCACCGCCGATGTCGAGTAAATTCATTTTGCTATAGCCTTGGGCTCTGACTTGTTTGAAAATTAGTGCTGCTAAATCAATGGCCTGGACGTAGTTTTCAAAATTCGTGGTTTGGCTACCCACATGGAAACTCAAGCCTTCCACTGTCAATCCTTGTTGCTCAGCCTCCATAATCAACGCAACGGCTTCCGCCGGATCAGCACCAAACTTAGAGGATAGCTCTACCATCGCCCCAGCGTTAGAAACTCGGAGTCGCAAGACCAAGCCAGCATCGGGTGCATATTTTTTAATCTTATCGATTTCTTCGCGGTTGTCAAAAGTCACTAGTGGCTTGTATTGATTAAGCGTAGTCAAAGTTTCAGTGGCTTTAATCGGGTGTGCGTAAATCACTTTATTCCAAATCCAGTCCTGTTGCTCCTCAGGCGACAAATCTTGTAATAGCGCGTGTACTAATTGAAACTCGGCGATTGAGGATACATCAAAACTCGCACCCGCGTTGAATAAGGTCTGGACAATCGCCGGGTCGGGATTAGCCTTAATCGCATAATAGGCTTGCACCCGCGGGAGATATTTTTGGAAGGTTGCATAATTTTTGCGCAGTTCCTGATGATCTATGACAAATAAAGGTGTTCCATGGGTCGCCGCCAACTCGAGCAAGGTTTCAGGGGTGACCGTCGGCGGGATTTTAGCTTGGTGGAAAGCTGAGGAATCGGAATCTTCGGAGTAGTTTTTTAGACAAGCGCTTTGATTCATAGGTAAATTATGTTGGTAGATTAAAGGTGACCGAGAGGGTTCATTTAGAATGTTAAATGATCTAGATGACAGCTAGACGACAGCTAAGTGACGGTTTGATGACGATTGCCCGGGGGAGGGCTTACAATGGAATTGCGTTGAAAGATCAATATTTTCGTTTTAAATTTTTGGCGGAAGAGTGGGGTGAGGCAGGGGTAATCTTGGCATTTCATCTTTAAGCGCCACGCCTGAAATTTCGCGGCGTAATGCCTCCTGAGTTAAGTAAAATAATTTCTCAGCGGCTAATTGATAAGACATGCCGTGGGGTGGGCGAATATTGGAGATACAATTTCGCTCGGCATCGCTATTGCCTACTTGGGGGGCGTAAGTTAAATATATCCCTAAACTATCCGCCGCACTTAATCCTGGGCGTTCACCTACAATAATAATGCTGAGTTTGGCATGCAGCAACGCACCTATTTCATCCGCTAAGGCAACGCGTGCATTAGGCACCAAACATAGTGGAGCAAGTTGTAAGGGTTCTTTTGCAAATTCGGTGATGATGGTCCGTAAGAGTGCAACGCCATGTTGCTCAACCGCAGCAGACGATAAGCCGTTGCTCATGATGATGGCAATATCACAGCTGTGGGTTGCGCGTGACGCAAGTAATTTGCGACTGTTTTCAACTAGACAGCGCCCTTGATCTGGTCGTTGTAGATAGTGTGCCCGAGATTGAATGGGTGTAGCTAAGGTTAATACTTCCATGCCTAACGCTGTCAGTGACGCTTGGCAATGTGCTAACTGCCAAGGTGCATGTACGGCATCCCTAGCTGCAGCATGGGCAAGTTGAAAATCAAGGAGTGCACGTGTGGGAAGAGCGCAGCCCGCACGTCCTTGGGCAATTCTCGCTTGGGTAAATTGGCGCAAGTTAAACCATGGATCATGCATCGCTATCTACCTCTGTGGGTGAAAATTGCTGATTAACGCGGTGTGTGCTCGGTTGGATGCCAGCATGTTGCAGCCATTAAAAATCCCCATGTTATTTAGCCAAGCTTCGAATTCGGGGGCGGGCCTTAAATTTAAGGTTTGACGCAGAAATAACGCATCATGAAATGAGGTGCTTTGATAAGCGAGCATGACATCATCTGCACCAGGAATCCCCATAATAAACGAGCAGCCCGCCACACCTAATAACACTAGCAGATTATCCATATCATTTTGATCTGCCTCGCTATGATTGGTATAACAAATATCGCAGCCCATGGGTAAACCTAACAACTTACCACAGAAGTGGTCTTCCAATCCTGCACGGATAATTTGTTTGCCATCATAAAGATATTCTGGGCCAATAAATCCCACAACAGTATTCACTAAGAGCGGAGCAAATTCTCGGGCTACAGCATAAGCCCGAGCTTCACAGGTTTGCGCGTCGACGCCGTGATGCGCATTTGCCGATAATGCACTTCCTTGTCCAGTTTCAAAATACATAATATTGCTGTCCGCACGACCTCGACCTAGGCTTTCTGCCATGGCTTTGGCTTCGCGTAATAGATTTAAATCAATACCAAAACTGCGATTGGCCGCTTCGGTACCTGCGATAGATTGAAATACCAAATCAACGGGGGCGCCACGGCGCATTAATTCCATCGTGGTGGTGACATGGGATAACACACAGGACTGCGTCGGAATCTGCTGGTGGGTAATAATTTCATCAAGCAGATTTAATAACGCAGTCACATTGTCCAAATTATCGGTAGCAGGATTGATACCTATAACCGCATCGCCACTTCCGTAAAGTAAGCCATCTAGAATGCTTGCTGCGATACCACGTAAATCATCGGTGGGATGATTGGGCTGTAAACGCGTCGATAGGCGACCCGGTAAACCAATGGTATTACGAAACTGGGTGATCACCTGACAGCGTCGCGCCACTGCAATTAAATCCTGGTTACGCATGATTTTACTGACCGCAGCCACCATTTCCGGTGTCAAGCTGGCGCTGATCTCAGCAAGGTTGCTGGTATCCGTCAATAACCAATCGCGAAATTCACCTACGCACATTGCAAGCATAGAGCTGTTCATCGCGGCATCAAATTGGCTATGAATAAGCCGAGTCACTTCATCTGCTTCAGGTGGAATCAATGGCTCTTCAATAAATTGTTTAAGCGGGACTTCAGCTAATAACTGCTGGGCAACCGCTCGTTCCAGTTCAGAATCCGCACACAGTCCGGCTAATTCATCCGCGGCTCGGTGGGGAGAAGCTTTTGCCATTAAGGTTTTTAAGTCAGCGAAGCTAAAACTTTTACCTTGAGTCGTTGTTGAATATTTCATGTGGTAACCAGTTATTCAATATTCATTAAAGTTGCTTTGATTATCGGGCGAAAAAAAGCGAGCACCCAGTTTGCAGTTATTGCAGTCAAGCATTCCATGCAACTTTAAAGGTGTGCTGGCAGATCTGAATTTTGAGTACCTGAATAAGCTACGCTAAAAAAATGACGGTGTTATGACTATGACGTCATCAATTTACCGCATAGCAAAATTATTTAAGGTGCAGAATTTTGCAATTCTGAGCAAAGTGTAAATAGTGTTAGCTTAAAGAGTCAGTTGTGTTTTTAAAATGATAAGCAGATCACGGTTTTGTTAGTGAGTGGCTTAGCGGCTGTCATGTTGTCGTAATAGTGCTTACCTATTATTTCTTAACTGAATAAAAACTGAATGGATTAGCGCTACTGTTAATTTTTGTAGTCTCTGGAAGTGGTGATGCTTGACTAGTGTGAAGCATAGTTAAGCTTAGTGAATAGTGTGTTGAATATGCAGCGTTTCAGCCAAATGGAATAGGCGTTTTTTACCTGGATATTATGTCTAAGGTATTGACTAAAAAGAAAGTTTGTTAAGCCTGGCGACATATAAGTTCACTCTAAGAGTGTATATCCCAATGACAATAAAACGTATCTCCAAACTTGTAAGTCTAACACTTGCCGTCATTATTATCGCATTTGCCGTTGCTGTCAGTTGGTCATTGAAACATTTAAATGAAGCCTTCGGCACGGTAGAATTTTTTGGCCAACAAAAGGACAAAATATTTACGCAAGTGAGCCAACCCATCTTAAATTATCTGCTCACTGGCGAAGCAACGATACTCAGCAGTGTTGAGCATACCTTGATGGATATTAAGGGTGATGTACAAGCACACAAGAATTTATCTCCGGCGCTGCAAACCCCCTTTATTTCACTGATAGATGACCTACAGCAAACTACCTTAGTCGAATTAGTCGCGGCGGGTAAATTGGCCGATCCGCAAGCGCTATTAATCAATAATGAAAAAGATTTGGCTAAGCATCTGCAAAAATTATTGAGTTATGTCAATGAAGCTCCAAAAGCACCGCAGGCGAGAAAACAACAATATTTAAAATTAATCGGGGATAGTCAAGCAGCATTGATTAATCTTGCGAGAGCACGCCAAAGTTTTTTTACTTCGCGTAAACAAATGTCACCCGATAATGTGACTCGTCCCTTACAAGCGCTCGTCGCTATAGCCGATAATTTATCAAAGCTACCGTTACTTGGGGTCATGACGCAAGCAACTGCAAGCAGCAACGCGTTCTCTCTGGACGATTCTGTCGAAGCTAAGTCATTGGTGGATAAAGGCATAGAACCCTTAAGTGAAATTCCTTCGTTGTTACAACACTACCATAAAGACTTAGAATTGGCACAGAAGATAGCGCAAAGCAAAATTACCGGTAACGAAAAAGTCACGCAACAAATTAGTAATTTGCAACAACAATTATTTAATTTGGAAGCCAATATCACTCAGCAATATCAACATTATGAACACCTGATGTTCATTATCATGGGGTTGTCCTTATTTTTGATCGCTTCCGCAATTATCGCCTGCATTTTTGGCGGTCAGCGTATCTTACGCAGAGTCTCTTCCTTAGAGTTGACCATGTCCAACATTGCGCAAACTGGCGATTTATCTTTAAGAGCAACAGACAAGCATTTTGATGAAATCGGTAGCATGGCCTTGTCCTTTAACCATATGGTCGAGTGGCTGCAAGAAACTTCAAAGCTGGTCAGACAGAAGATTAACGACATTCAGACCATGTTACAAAATATGCCACAGGGTTTGTTAAGTTTTGATGCACAAAATACCGTAAACCCCGAGTATTCCGCTTACCTAGAAAAAATATTGGAAACCAATAAAGTCGCAGGACATGACTTGATAGAGTTATTGTTTAACAATTCTAATTTGGGATCTGACGCTATCGCGCAAATTACGGCGATTTCTGGGGCTTGTGTGGGTGAGGATGTGATGAATTTTGAGTTTAATCAACATTTATTGGTGAACGAAATTGAGAAACACATGCCTTGCGGCGCCAAAAAAATACTCGATCTAAATTGGGCGCCTGTGATTAATGAGTACGATATCGTTGAACAAATTCTGCTGTGTGTGCGTGATGTTACCGAGTTACGTAAGTTAAGCAAGGAAGCGGCCGAGCAGAAACGTGAATTAGAAATCATCGGTGAAATATTGCGGGTCAATCAAGAAAAATTTCACGATTTCATTACCTCCAGCATTACCTACATTAATGACATAGAAACCACCATTCGTGGGAATCCAGGTGGGGGGAATGACGCGATTAATGACATGTTCAGAAATATGCATACCGTTAAAGGTAATGCCCGTACCTTTGGATTAACTATCCTGACCAATTTAGTCCATGATGTTGAGTCAATTTACCAAGAATTACGCAAGCCAAATTCCATTATTGCTTGGGATCAAGTCCGATTGCTAGACGAG
>SXIZ01000205.1 GCA_005779525.1 Methylococcaceae bacterium | reverse complement strand
CCGCACTTCTTCAGCTACCACGGCAAAACCCCTGCCATGTTCACCCGCTCGTGCGGCCTCGATCGACGCATTTAAGGCTAATAAATTGGTTTGTTCGGCGATGCCTTGGATCACGCCTAGTACCTCACCGATACTATTACTATCGGATTCCAGTTCCTTAATAACTCCAGCGGCATTTTCGACTTCATTCGCAAGTGCGTTAATACCATTGACGGCGGCGTTAATAATATTTTTGCTTGATAAGGTTTCTCGGTCCGCTTCGGCCGCAGCATTCGATGCTTGCAGGGCATTTCGGGCAACATCTTGCTCGGTCGCAGCCATTTCTTTCATGGCGCGCGCCACTTGTGCGGTTTCTGATTGTTGTCTATCGACACCGCTCGAAGTAGTCGCAGTAATCCGTGAAAGCTTTTCAGAGGCTGAAATCAGCTTTTCGCAGGTGTCATTAATATGGTCAACGGTCTTCGCGATTTTCTTCACAAAGCTATTAAAACTTCCGGCGACCCACGCAAATTCGTTTTTGCCTTCAGCATTCAAGCGCGCCCGCAAATTTCCTTGTCCACCTGCAATATCTTGCAGTTTTAAGGCGAGGTCGGTTAACGGGGCAATAATAATTTTGCTCATCACAAAATAACCTGTGCCACTGATAGTCAGTAAGGCGAGTGCCGCAAATATGACCGCTTGAATTAATTCACTATTCAGGCGTTCGTAAGCATGTTTTAGGGGCACGATAACTTCAAACGCACCATGTAAATCACCCGTGCGTTTATTTTCCATGGGATAGCCTAAGATATCTCGGCCTTGGGTATTACCCCACAATTCGTTGGAAGAACGGGGATCACCATGACAAATTTCACATTGTGGCGACAGCCTGACTGCGCGGAACACTCGGACTTCCTGATGTTCTTCGTCAATATACTCATAATCTAGATTCGCCGGAGACGCTGCAAAATATTGCAACGCTTTTTGTTCAATGGCGTCGGCTTCATTCGCAGAATTTCTGGCACCGATGCGCGGTGCTTTGAAACGAAAATTTTCTTGTTTAGCTTTAGCGTGCAAAACTTCCCAAGCATTGGCAACCGGAACAGTTGCGATGATACGTTCACGTTTTTCTTGTTCGGAACTGGAGGACAGGGCAATTTCTTTGAGCATTTGGGGCGTAATCAATCCCTTTTGCCATTTAGCAGTAATATTTTCACGTATGCCTTCAGAGACGGATAGCAGGATTTGGCTATGTTCGATTTCTTGGGTAATGATTTTGTGCTTTTCGGCGTTGTTATAGGTAAACAGTACGACGAGCGTCACTAAAGTGAGTAACGACATGGTAATTGCGACAACTTTGACGCCGACTGAGTGTAAATTCATTAACATAAGTGTGTTCCTAAGCTATAACGATCAGGATTGTTAGAGGATGATTCTTAGACTATTTGGTCATTTTGACAATGTTATTAACCCACATTAAAGTGTAGTTTATAAATTGCAGCTTGCACTAAAAAGGAACATTTTAGTGTAGTGAAAGTCGTGGATAACACTGCCATAGCGCAGAGCGTATGGCGATTGGCTTGAATGCATAATCTGTAAATGCTTTAGCCATACAATTCAGACAATGATAAACTACGTGTGTTTATAGAGGCTTGGAATATTTGCATGACCCTGAATGCTGAAAATTTAGTTTGGATTGATTTAGAGATGACTGGTTTAAATCCAGAAACCGATGTGATTATCGAAATCGCAAGCATTGTGACCGATAAAAATTTAAATATTTTGGCGCAAGGACCAGTGTTCGCTATTCATCAAAGCGATGCAGTATTAGCCGCCATGGATGAGTGGAATCAAACCCATCATGGTAACTCGGGGCTAATCAAGCGCGTACAGGAATCTAAAATTGATACAGCTACGGCGGAACAGCAAACTTTAGACTTTTTGCGCCAATGGGTGCCCGCGGGTGTTTCGCCGCTGTGTGGCAACAGTATTGGTCAGGACCGACGCTTTTTAGTGCGTTATATGCCGACTTTAGAGGCTTTTTTTCATTATCGTAATTTGGATGTCTCTACGCTAAAGGAGCTTGCCGCCCGTTGGGCACCTGCCGTTAAAGAAGGCTTTTCCAAGACCTCGTCCCATATTGCTCTGGAAGATATCAGAGAATCTATCGAAGAATTACAGTATTACCGTGAACATTTCATTCGATATTAACTAACGGTTTTGAGCAGATACACCGCTCTAAGAGCATACTAATTCGCTATCAACGTTAACGAGCTCAAACGTTTGAAATTCACAACCACAAGCGCGCCGATGATGTTCCGGCGATGCTCCGGTAAGCAAAGCGTACTTGTTAATTTTTAACCCCTGTATTTTTTTTCATTTATTTAGGTTGTAAACATATCATGTTAGACCCGTATTTACTTAGAACAGAATTGGATCATGTTAAACACGAACTGCTGCGCCGCAACTTTATATTGGATGTTGAAAGTTATAGTGAATTGGAAGCGCAACGCAAAGCCATTCAAGTTAAAACGCAAGAATTACAAAATGAGCGGAATTCCGGTTCTAAATTGATTGGGCAAGCTAAAGCCAAAGGCGAGGATATTCAGCCACTCTTGGATAATGTGCAACATTTAGGTGATTTATTGAAAGCCGCTGAAGCCGAACTGACCGACGTGCTCGCTAAAATTGCCAGTTTAGTGGAAGGTATTCCCAACCTATTAGATGTTTCCGTACCCGCGGGTAAAAGTGATGCTGATAATCTTGAAGTCAGTCGCTGGGGGCAACCGCCACAATTTGATTTTACGCCGAAAGACCATGTGGAGTTAGGCGAGGGGCTACAAGGCATTGATTTCGAATTAGGGGTAAAAATTGCCAGTGCTCGCTTCGTAGTCCTAAAAGGGCCATTGGCACGCTTACAACGTGCGATTATTCAATTAATGTTAGATACGCATGTTGGCGAGCATGGCTATACCGAAACCTATGTACCATTTTTAGTCAATGCCGAGAGTTTACGCGGTACTGGTCAATTACCTAAATTTGAGGCGGACTTATTCAAAGCCAATGATAATCCGGCATTGTATTTGATTCCGACTGCCGAAGTGCCTGTGACCAATATCGTGCGTGACTGCATTATCGATGCCAAGGAATTGCCGTTGAAATATGTGTGTCATTCCCCGTGTTTTAGAAGTGAAGCTGGCGCTTATGGTCGCGATGTCCGCGGGATGATTCGTCAACATCAGTTTGAAAAAGTCGAAATTGTGCAAATCGTAAAACCTGAAGACTCTGCGCGTGCCCATGAAGAATTGACCGCGCATGCAGAAGTCATCTTGCAAAAACTGGGATTAGCCTACCGTAAAGTGTTGTTATGTGCCGGAGATACAGGATTTTCGTCCAGTAAAACTTATGATTTAGAAGTCTGGTTACCTGGGCAAGACGCTTATCGTGAAATTTCCTCATGCAGTAATTTTAAAGACTTCCAAGCACGACGCTTACAAGCGCGTTGGCGGAATCCCGAAACCGGTAAACCAGAATTAGTGCACACTTTAAATGGCTCGGGTCTAGCCGCTGGACGCACATTAATTGCGGTATTGGAAAATTATCAAGATGCACAAGGCCGAGTGCATTTACCTGAAGTGTTATGGCCGTATATGGGCGGGATTAAGATTATTGAGTGATGCTGTTTGTTTGGTTCGCCGCCGAGTTAATGCGTTTAACTAGAACAAACTGCATGCAGTGAGTCATCGATGCCTGAATCAAAGGCCTCCATGGCTTGCTGCATGTACTATTTTTAAGTCTTTAAGTGTGCTGTACTTGCATGTTTAACCACTCTCATCGACCATAGGCGTGGTCTTTCGCTATGGATTTTTGCCTCCTACATCAATCCCTAAAAGCTTAAAACCTAGCTTGACTAGATCTAGGTAGGTTTTTCATCCACTTAAAAGTGAACTACAGCGGTAAATTTGCATTAAATATAATGTTTCTCAGTTTACAGAGATTTAGGATGCAGCCTATACTAATAGAATAGTCAAAGCGATGACCCCGGAGTTATTAGGCTAGACGATCCATGCACTGAGATGTCTGAATCTCGGGTGTTGATAGGGGGTATTAGACGATGTACACGCAATTTTATTGAGGAATTCCATGGCCGATTTAACAGAGAAAAACACGGCAGATTCATTTAAAGGATTTAAAGACGATCTGGACGCGATGTTAGATGAAGCTAGTGGGGCTGACTATTCCAATGCGCTTTTAGATGACGATGATGCCGCAATCGAACGCTTACTAATGGGGCCTGATTATGCGGAACAGTCAGAGCACGCCCAGGCTCTCGATGATGTCGATGCGTTGTTAAATGCTTCGGCGCAGGCAACGGCGGTTGAAGTCTCCAAATCGGTACCTAAAGCGCAAGATCAGCAAATTGATGCTTTACTCGACCAAGCCAATACGCATGCCCAGGCAAATACCCCTGAGCCTATGGATGCTTATTTTGATTTATTCAGCGATCCACACCCAAGTTTTATCTCCTCGGGGCTGGAATTGGAAACCGATATTTTAGAGCATGCCTTACAGGATAAATTAGGTAATGCCGCTAAAGCAGAGCCAGCAAGTGACGCGCAGGATGATTCACTCGCTGACGTATTACTCGAAGATTTAAATACCGATGCCTTGATCTTAGACACGGGTTTTGATGCGGATGCCCTGGATATTTTGCTTGATCACCAAGCTGTCGCCAAGCCTGAACCGATCGCCGTCGCCCAGGCACCCAATAAAGATGATCTATTAGATGAAGTTGATGCATTATTGGCTCAGGCAACCTTGGATGAACCCAATGAATTGGATGTGATGCAACTGTCTGATTTAGATGAGAGCCCCGCTGATAGTCGTTCTACTGCGACGGCTACTCAAGAATCCAGCAATGCTGCCGATACTGTAGAGCAAGGGCAGACTGCTCTCGAGGTTGCACACGATTCTGCCGATGCTGATGAAGAACCCGCTATGAGTCAGTTGGTTGATGAAATGTTATCGGAAGCGTTAGCGGATTTGCAACGCGAGACATTGGGCGCTGAGGACCTGCAAGATGAGCAGGCGGAATTCGATATTACCGACGAAGCTGATGCGGTTGCGGAAGTAAATGCGCCTGAAGTCAGTACTCCAACGCTGCAGGAAGAACCTGCAACGCCTGTCTTTGATGATTTGGCGCAGATGTTGGACTTTAATTTGGATGACGATGCTTTTGGATTAGGGTTGTCTGATCCAGAGGAGCAGAATAGTGACGATTTAGAGTTGGAAGTCGAGCTTCAGCAAGTGAATGAACCAGCGCTTGAACTTGAAGCAGACGCTGAAACAAAAGAAATTGCTGTGGAGGCGCAAGATGATGCTGAAAGAGCAGAGCCCGCAATCATTCCTGATGAGCAAGTAATGACTGCAGCTGCAAGTGTTGTCGCACCCGAAGATGGGCTGGCTGAAGATACGCTTGATCCCAATCCGATGGATAAATTAACTAATGTAGTGCAAGTGCCCACAGTAGCAGAACCGCTGACAGAATTAAACGAAACTAGACCCGAGGTCATACAGGCGGACTCAGAAATCGCGAAAACACCCACTGTCATTGACCCACAGGAGCAGAGTGTGGCAGAAACCGATCCCTCCCCAGCTTCGGAGGCAAGCAGTGAAGCAGACTTTTTAATGGCTGATTTTGATATTAGTGGCGAAGATTTGGCAGAGTTAAGCCTGGATGCCCTGGAGGTCGCTGTTGAACCTAGGGTTGAGCCAGCAGATTTGGATGTGGAACTCGAATCCTCCGCAGCGCAAGATGACCTGATCGCCGAACTTGATAGTCAACTTGAAGGCCAAGACGATTCCTTAAGTGCGGATTTAGACTTAAGCGCGACCGAAGTCGACATTGATGCTTTGATGCAAGCCGCGACAGCTGAGCCATTAGCAGTCGCTGAGAGCAGTACCGAAGCGTTGAGTGCTGAACCTGTTGCAGAACCTCCTGCGTCTTACATACCTCCTGAACAAGCACCTCTAGAGCAAGAAGCCGCGGCGCAAATTTCTGCCCTGTGGGCGGCGCACGATTTATTACGCCAACAATTTTCAGCCTCGGCGACCCAACCTGCTGCGAATGAATTTTTGGCGGATGAATTAGAAATGTTAGCCAAAGAGCAAAAAGTGCTGCGGCGTAATATTGATAACCAAAATAAAAAATCTCCGGCAATGCTGTATACGGCATTGGGCTTGGGTGTTACTGGCGCACTCCTGGGGGTAGGGGTATTAACCATGAGTCTGATGGGTAGCGGGGAGCTGAGTGAATTACAAGAACAGAGCAACACGTTACAAACCGAACTCGAAGCGGTAAAACACAATACCACCTCAGTGAATCCCGAAGAGATTAACGCGGCCTTATCGCAGTTGACCGTAAAAATAGATGCTTTAGAAAAAAATGCTTTAGAGCATAATTATGCAGCGCAGCTGGAAGCGTTACAAAATACGGTCAATGAATTAAAAACCAGTTTAGCGAATAAAGCGGCGACGCAAAATCCGATGAATGACGCCCAAGCGGTGAAAACGATGCTGCCGAAAGCGGAAGTTGTCAAAACTGATGCCCCAGTCAGCGCTCCGCCGCCGCCTGCACCTGTTGCCACTCCGGTAAAACCGGAAGTTGTCGCTAAAACTGCGGCGCTTAAGCCGCCTAAAGCAGCACCGCCGAAAGTGGAGCGTCCGCCCCGTGTAGTCGCTGAAGTCGTCAAACCCAAGCCCAAAGCGATTGCTGAGAATGAATCTCCCGCTCCGGTGCCGCCAGCAGGACGCTGGGTGGCTAATTTAATCTCCTTTAGACAAGATTGGTATGCCCAGGGCAAGGCGGCAGAATTTGCACGTCAAGGGATTTATGTGCAAGTGGTGCCCGTGCAGGTCAAAGGTGAGACGTGGTATCGTTTACGCTCGAATAATTTTGCCAGTAAGAATGAAGCTCAGAATTTTGCCGCTAAAGCGAAACGCCAACTGAATTTAACTTCGGTGTGGGTGGCAGATGAATAGCCGCGTCTTGTCAAGTTGAACTCTATGTCTGTCCTCAAAGTTAACGCTTATCTATTCTAATTGCCCCGCCTTAGAGGGAATTAGAAACTAAGCTAATTTTAAAATGCATAAAGTTCTCAGAATATTCCAGCAAGCGTTCAAACATATAATCCCCTTGTTTATTTAGCGTATGGATCTTGAAGACTTCACCTGCTTTATATTTCGCACTGGGGATGAGTAGTTCCAGACTTTCAGCAGAGCTTAATAATATCGCTTGTTGGGACCGCTTATTGATACTGATATGTACATTTTGCGGACTGGCGTTAAAGCGGGCAATCAGCAGTTGTTGCAGGTTGCTCTGCGGATGCGCGTATATTTTACGGATCACACCCAGGGTCGTGTGCGCGTCGGTGACCAATAAACATAGCTGTCCCGCTTCGATGGCCGTTAGCGGGGCGATCGCCAGTAGATAATTTTCAAAGCCTGTCGCATGCATTGCCACGCTGAGTGCTCGTGAGCTGGGGCGACTGTTGCGCTCTTTTAAACGCGGTGTATGAATATCGACGGGTTCAAGTTGTAAGCTATGAAGATGGGATTTAGCTGGAATTGGGGCGTTGATCGCGGCAACACGATAAATATTATGCAGACTGGTATATTGATTTAAGGTCGCGAGGATATCGTGATAATGTGGAAATAATTGTGCGATCTGGGTTTTACCCGGGTGCGAAATCTCGATGATGGCAGTATAGCCT
>SXIZ01000204.1 GCA_005779525.1 Methylococcaceae bacterium | reverse complement strand
GGCACGCCGGGCACGGCTAATCTTGGCAGTCTCTCACTAATTTTATGGGGTTATGATAACTACGGCAAGGGCATTGGTCAGTATATTACCTTAGAAACCTTTGGTCCTAACCATGCCCCGGTGTTAGCGCAGGCCTTGCCCGATCAAACGATGGCGGTAGGTTCTGACACGACGATTGCGTTACCCTATGATGCTTTTACCGACCCGGATGTGAATCAAGGCAGTTTAACGTATACCGCCACCTTGGCGGATGGTTCGCCGTTACCGACGTGGCTGACATTTAATCCTAATTTCCAAGAGTTTAGCGGCATTCCGCCTACATTAGGTACCTTCAGCATACGGGTAAAGGCCACCGATGGCGGTGGATTGTCAGTTGCGGATGTCTTTGATCTGGTCGTGCAAGTACAAAATTTAACGCTGACCGGAACCAGTGGTGTTGATACCCTCACCGGGGGCGCAGGTAATGATACTTTAAGCGGATTGGCGGGCAATGATACCTTGATTGGTAATGCGGGTAATGATGTGTTAGATGGGGGCGCGGGTAATGATACCCTCAAAGGGGGCTTAGGCGATGATACGTATATGGTAGACAGCGCTACGGATGTGATTACCGAAAATCTTAATGAAGGTCTGGATAGCGTGCAAGCTAGTGCGAGCTATGTCTTGCCGCTGAATGTGGAAAACTTGAGCCTAACAGGCACAGCGGCCATCAATGCCACGGGCAATGCACTGGATAATGTACTGATGGGGAATAGCGCTGCTAATACACTCACCGGGGGCGCAGGTAATGATAAATTAGACGGTAAAGCTGGGGCCGATAAGCTGTTGGGTGGGGCGGGCAATGATAGTTATGTTGTGGATGTGGCGACTGACCTGATTACCGAAAATGCTAATGAAGGCACTGATAGTGTGGAATCCAGTGTCGCGTTAACCTTGGCCGCTAATGTGGAAAACCTGACGTTGATTGGTACGGCGGCCATTAATGGCACGGGCAATACGCTCAATAATATACTCATCGGTAATAGTGCAGCCAACACGCTCTCAGGAGATGCGGGTGCTGATACTATGAGCGGCGGGGCTGGAAACGATACGTATGTGGTCGATAATACGGCGGATAGCGTGACGGAAAACGCGAACGAAGGCACTGATTTAGTGCAAGCGTCCGTAACTTATACACTCGCAGCGAATGTCGAAAATCTTACGCTGACAGGCGCGACCGCAATTAATGGCACAGGTAATAGTTTAGATAATATCCTGATCGGTAATACTGCCGTGAATATCCTAGTCGGTGCTGCTGGCAATGATCGATTAGATGGCGGTGCGGGAGCAGATAATCTGCAAGGGGGAGTTGGTGATGATACTTATGTGGTGGATAACACCGCAGATAGCATCACCGAAAACGCCAATGAAGGTCTTGATAGTGTTGAGGCCAGTGTGACTTATACATTAGGAGGCAATATTGAAAATCTGTTATTAACTGGAACCACCGCAATTAATGCAACAGGAAATGCACTCAACAATACCCTGACAGGTAATAGCGCCGTCAATACCTTAACAGGCGGTGCAGGCAACGATAGGCTGGACGGTAAAGCGGGTGCCGATAAAATGTTAGGGGGTCTTGGGGATGATAGCTATGTCGTCGATAGTACGACGGATGTCATTACCGAGAATGCCAATGAAGGTATTGACAGCGTTGAAGCATCGGTGACTTTCACGTTGGGGGCAAATATTGAAAATCTCACATTGACGGGAACTTCGGCTATTAATGGGACTGGTAATGCCTTAGCGAATGTTATCGTTGGTAATGCGGGAGTTAATATTCTGACAGGCGGTGCAGGCCAAGATAAATTAACTGGGGGCTTGGGTGCTGACAAATTTGTATTTTCTGTGTTAAGCGATAGCGGTGTAGGTGCGACGCTACGCGATATTATTCAGGATTTTTCGAGCGCGCAAGGCGATAAAATAAATGTTAAAGCCATTGATGCCAACAGCAAGCTGACTGGCACCCAAGCGTGGGTATTTTCTGCCAACGGCTTTACTGGCACTGCGGGGCAAGTGAGTTTTGATGCGGCTAATCATGTGGTTCAGTTTGATCAAAATGGTGACAAAATCGCGGATATGCAAATTGAACTGCTAGGGGTTAATGCCTTGGCGGCAACCGATTTTGTGTTTGTCTAAGCCAATTGCTTTAATCCTACAATAGAGGTTTAAAGCACAGTGTGTAGCGTAGGTTAGATTTATGCAGCGTAATTGCACGCATTTTGGATAATGCCGCATTGCAACCATAGCGAGGTCGAGATAGTAGCCTGGATGAACAGAGTGAAATCCAGGAATTCGAGGCTTCGATTTCCCGGATTGCGCAGAGCTTCTTCCGGGGTACTAGCTGTATGGAAACACCGTAATGTCGGGCATAAAAAGCACGCCCGACCTACCCGGCTACTGGCTAGCTCAGTTAAATATCCGTAACCCGCTTGATAAGCAATATTACGCATACACTGAACCGTCTTTTGTTAATGTCGATCCGACTGTTGGAGTTTATCCTGGCGCACCATTGACGGCTATTGGCTAGATTAAAGTGGAATTTTAGGCGTAGCTGGCTGTCTCGGTTGCGTCTCGCAGCCCAGAATATTCGGGCGACAAATGTTTTTCAGGGCAAATTCCGTTCACTATCCATACTTTGATGCAAAAGACGAATTATCCTTATGCCGTAATGGGTCGGTCGGTAAAAAATAATGTGTTTGCCTTGGGAGTGGCTACGGTAGCCTGTACCGAAGGCATCGCGCGATTTGCCCAGTTGAGGGTTTTCCAGCAATAAACAAATCGCAGAATAGAGTGCTTGCACATAATGATCAGCCTGTACCTTACCCCATCTATCAAAGGAGTATGTCCAAATGTCCATTAAGTCGCCTTCGGCTTTCTTGCTGAACTTATACGTCCGCACGCTTTACCTGTCTCTTTTGATTGGCAGCGGCAATGATTTCATCAAAGGTCAACGTACTATCAGCACTGGCTTCCCCTTCCATGAGGGCAGTACGCAGTGCCGCTTGTTTGGCTTTGTAATCCATTTCATGCGCTTCCAAAAGCCGAAGTGCGGCGCGGATAACCTCGCTTGCGGTGTCGTAACGTCCTTCCGCAATTTGGGTGGCGATAAAGCCGTCAAAATGGTCACTGATAGAAATGCTGGTCTTGGGCATGGCGATCTCCGTGGTCAAAATATACTAAATAATACCTATTATAGGTAACTATTGAAATGATTATCATTGGGCAAGCCCTGTTTTCACGAAAAAATATCCGCAAAGTTTGGCTAGCTGTACATTTAACCCTTGCATTGACAGTTGTGGTTTTGTCATTTTGGGGATAATCGGCTCCTGAAATTTCTTTTATAACGAGCTTGGTGAATTAGGTTTACCCCGTGTGATAAGCTCAATCCAGCCGAGGGTGAGCAACGCTTTTCTGCCCACGCGGAACAAATACGGTGACGCTAAACGGTGGGCAAAAAAACCTGCTCACCCGACTGGATGGAGCAGCGTGACATCCAGGAATTCGAGGCTTCGATTTCCCGAATTGCGCAAGGCTTCATCCGGGCTACTGGCTCCCGCCCCATTCAAGAACAGATTAAATCCCTTCAGCGCAGCTTTGGTGCATCTTTGCACATATCTAGCGCAAATAACCTTACTTAGGCGCCGCTAGCCTACTGCTTACTATGGCAACACTCAACACGCATCTTATTGTTATTTATAAAATAATCATAAATTAACCCTAAAATCTGTAATCTGGCATAGGCTGTGCTTTATGTTAAATAACGGCTCCAACGGCGGAGCCCAACATTAAGCTCACTGTTGAGCAATCTGACAAAGGCGTCGACCGTATCGAGATGATCTAACAATCTTTCGGTGGGAAGACGTTTTTTTTTGCCCTCATCTTTTTAAGGTACAGGATTATGCAAGCTAATCAATTATTTAACCGACATGCCCTCGCCAAAATGTTAACGACTGCGGCGGCGGTGTCTACCTTGAGTTTCAGCGTTTCGTTAAGTGCCGCTGAACTGGAAAAAGAAACTTTAAAATTGGGATTTATCAAATTAACCGATATGGCACCCCTTGCGGTGGCCTTTGAAAAAGGCTATTTCGATGACGAAGGCCTCTCGGTGCAATTGGAAGCGCAAGCCAATTGGAAAGTGTTGTTTGACCGCGTGGTGAGCGGCGAATTAGATGGCGCGCATATGCTGGCCACGTTGCCGTTTGGCGGCGCGGTGGGTTACGGCACCAAAGCGGATCTAGTCAGTGCGTTTACCTTAACGCTCAATGGGGATGCGATTACCGTGTCCAACGACGTGTGGAAATTAATGAAACCACAAATCCCGATGCAAGACGGTAAACCTGTGCATCCGATTAAAGCCGATGCCTTAAAACCCGTGTTGGAAAAATACAAAGCCGAAGGCAAACCCTTTAATATGGCAATGACCTTTCCAGTCGGCACCCACAATATGAAATTGCGCTATTGGTTAGCGGCAGGCGGCATCAATCCAGGATTTTACGAGCCACCTAACGATACTTCCGGGCAAATCGGGGCCGAAGCTTTGTTGTCGGTGACGCCACCACCACAAATGCCCGCCACTATGGATTCTGGCACCATTGTAGGTTACTGCGTCGGCGAACCCTGGAATCAACAAGCCGTGTTTAAAGGCATAGGCGTTCCGGTCATCAGCGATTTTGAGCTGATGAAAAACAGCGCTGAAAAAATCTTTGCCGTCAATAAAGCCTGGGCGGAAAAAAATCCTAAAACGCATATTGCCGTGATTAAAGCCTTAATTCGCGCCTCGATGTGGTTGGATGCCGAAAGCAATAAAAACCGTGCCGCTGGCGTAGAGATGATTGCCCAAAAACAATATGTCGGTGCAGATGCGGAAGTCATCGCCAATAGCATGTCCGGGACTTTTGAATATGAAAAAGGCGACAAACGGCAATTGCCAGATTTCAACGTATTTTTCCGCTATAACGGCTCTTACCCTTACTACAGTGATGCGGTGTGGAGCTTAACCCAAATGCGTCGCTGGGGACAAATCAACGAAGCCAAACCTGATAGTTGGTATTTAGAAACTGCTAAACAAGTCTATCGCCCAGATGTGTATATGGCAGCCGCCAAAGCATTAATCGCCGAAGGCAAAGCTAAAGCCAGCGACTTCCCAGCGGATTCAGAAACAGGCATTAAACCTCCGCATGCAGACTTTATCGATGGCGTGACTTTTGATGCCACTAAACCCAATGAATACTTGCAAAAATTTGCCATTGGTTTGAAAGGCAAGCAAATCGTTGCGGGTGGCAAGATTGTTGAGAAGTAACCTCTAAGCTACCGTGTGAAAATTATTTTTGACTGCCAATATCAGCACTAACCTACCGAGGTGGGCAATGACTAAACAACTCATCAACTTTTTCAGTATCACTGGCCTGACCTGGTTTATCCCGGTGGTCAAAATTGCTGCAGGCGACAATCCAACGCAGCAAATTCGCGAATTATTATTAATCATGGGCGTGCCCATCATCGCCTTCCTGTTGTTTCTAGGTATGTGGAGTGTCTCGGCCTCGCAGATTAATACTAGCCTAGGTGCGATTCCTGGCCCGGTAGCGGTCTGGGAAGAAGCGGGCGGCCTGTTGTCTGATCACTTTGCAGAACGCGAAAAAGCTAAAGCCTATTACCAACGCCAAGCTGAACGCAATGCGGAAAAACTGGCAGCCGATCCCAATGCCGAAATTAAAGCACGTCCCTATAATGGACAAGCCACGTATTTGGATAAGATTTTTACCAGTTTATACACGGTATTTGCCGGGTTTGTCCTTGCGAGCATCATCGCCATTCCATTAGGTTTGCTCTGTGGTATGAGCCCGGTAATTAATACTGCGATCAATCCATTAATTCAAATCTTCAAACCTGTATCGCCGCTGGCGTGGCTCCCGATAGTTACGTTAGTGGTCAGTGCTCTGTATGTGAATACCGATGATTCCTGGTTTGAAAAATCCTTTATTACCTCAGCGATTACCGTGACCTTATGCTCGCTGTGGCCGACCTTGATCAATACGGCGGTCGGCGTGTCTTCGATTGATAAAGACTTAATCAATGTGGCCAAAGTCTTGCGCCTTAACTGGAGCACGCAAATCCAGAAAATTGTCTTACCTTCGGCGTTGCCTTATATCTTTACGGGTATGCGTTTGTCATTGGGGGTGGGCTGGATGGTATTGATTGCAGCGGAAATGTTAGCGCAAAATCCAGGCTTAGGTAAATTTGTTTGGGATGAGTTTCAAAATGGCAGTTCTAACTCCTTAGGCCGCATTATGGTGGCGGTATTCACCATCGGTATTATCGGCTTTATTTTGGATCGGGTGATGCAATCCTTCCAAAAACTGTTTTCTTTCGGTCGCACCCTGTGATGAGGAGTTCTGTATGTCAGCCGCAACCCAACCCAAAGTGGTCGATTTCAAAAGTTACGTTAAAAACACACCGCCTATGCAAGTAGTAGCCCTCCCACCTGCCGTAGAATTAAAAAATGTCAACAAAAGCTATGGCGATGTTGGTATTTTGCAGAATATTAACCTTTCGGTTAAGCCGGGAGAATTTATCGCCATCGTGGGTTTTTCTGGGAGTGGTAAAACTACACTGATTTCCCTGATCGCAGGTTTAATTGCTGCCGATAGTGGTGAGGTGCTCAAACAAGGCCAAGCGATTACCGAACCGGGGCCAGATCGTGGCGTGGTGTTTCAAAATTATTCCTTAATGCCTTGGCTGACGGTCTATGAAAATGTCGCCTTAGCGGTTGATCAGATTTTTAAACACTGGACAGCAGCGCAACGCCAAGCGCATACCGAAAAATACATCCGCATGGTCAATTTAGGCTCGGCAATGAGCAAAAAACCTGCAGAACTTTCGGGCGGCATGCGTCAGCGCGTCAATGTGGCGCGCGCCCTGGCGGCGAATCCTGATATTTTATTATTGGATGAACCCTTAAGTGCTTTAGATGCTTTAACTCGCGGGAATTTACAGGATGAAATCTTACAGATTTGGGAAACCGAGCAAAAAACCGTTATTTTGATTACCAATGATGTCGATGAAGCGATTTATATGGCAGATCGGGTAATTCCTTTGAATCCAGGGCCCAATGCCACTTTTGGCCCGGATTTTAGTATCGACTTGCCGCGTCCGCGTGATCGCACCGCGTTGAATCACAATGCAGAATTCAAACGTTTACGTGCGGAAATCACTAAATATCTGATGGCGATGGGTCTGGAAAAACAACCGACCTTAGACAGCAATGTCCTGGTATTACCCGATGTTCAACCTAATACCAGTAGCGAGTTTGGGATTGAACAATCCGATTTACTGCCCTTTAAAGCAACGCCGCCCTCCCCGCGCTATTTAGAATTTTCCAAACTGTCTAAAATCTACCCGACGCCCGATGGTAAGAGTACGGTCAAAGTCGTCGATGGCTTTGATATGAAATTAAAACGCGGCGAGTTTATTTCCATCATCGGACACTCTGGCTGCGGCAAATCCACGGTCTTATCCATGACCGCCGGGCTAAACAGCATTTCCGAAGGTGTCATTATTCTGGATAATCGCGAAATTGACAGTGCGGGTCCTGATCGCGGCGTGGTGTTTCAAGCCCCGAGTTTATTCCCCTGGCTGACGGCGTATGAAAATGTCGAACTTGGGGTGGATAAAGTCTATCCGCATGCCACAGCTGAACAACGTGATGAAATCGTTCAGTATTATCTTACTCGAGTCGGTTTAGCTGATGCTATGCATAAAAAAGCTGCCGAACTCTCCAATGGTATGAAGCAACGCGTCGGTATCGCCCGCGCCTTTGCTTTATCGCCCAAATTGCTGGTGCTGGATGAACCGTTCGGCATGTTGGATTCCCTGACCCGCTGGGAATTACAGGAAGTATTGATGGAAGTTTGGGAGCGTACGCAAGTGACTGCTATGGTAGTAACTCACGATGTCGACGAAGCTATTTTGTTAGCTGATCGCGTGGTGATGATGACCAATGGCCCACACGCTAAAATCGGTAAAATTGAACACATCGATTTGCCACGCCCCAGAACCCGCAAGGCTTTGCTGGAGCATCCAGACTATTACAAATACCGTGAAAGTATTTTGAGTTTTTTAAGCGAGTGCGACCATACACACTAGGCTGAGCTAACCCAAGGCCCTTGCAGCATGCGTGCATGCCTATCACCGATCTAAGGCTGACGTACGCTGCAGGGGTTAGATCACGCGGCTAAATTCGCGTCCAGCACCCGACATCCGGGTTGCCATACCCGCAGGTTTTATCCCCCACTTTTTTTTATCGCCATATACTCTTGGAGGCATTATGCCGCGCGCATTACGTCAAAAAACAGCTTATTTTGCATCAACCTTGTTGCTCAGCTTGGCCCACTACAGTGGGTCCGCGAGTGCAGTATCCACCACCCAAGCCATCGAAGATGCGCTCAATTTTTACCATTATGGCAATAATGGTGCGGTCAAATTCGATCTCAATTATCGTTGGGAAAATGTCGATCAAGCGGCCGGAACCCCTCACACTGCCAACGCCAATACCGCACGCTTACGCATAGGCTTGTTATCGCCACAATGGCATGCCTTGCAAGGTTATGCTGAGTATGAAGGCAACCTTGCCATGCAAGAAGATTTCAACAGTACGCGTAACGGCAATACAGGTTATTCCACGGTTGCAGACCCTGAGAAAAGCGAACTCAATCAATTATGGATTAGCTACACCGGGGTACCCGATACCATCATCAAAGGTGGACGACAACGCATAAAATTAGACGATGATCGCTTTATCGGTAACGTCGGTTGGCGGCAAATGGAAACCACTTTTGACTCGGTATTAATTACCCATAACAACCAACAACTATTTGGTTTAGTGATCAATGCGGGTTATATCGGAAACATACAAACCATTACTGCCACCACCGAAAACATCAATGCCCCGATTCTAAATATCAATTATAAAATTGGCGATTACGGCAATGTGATTGGCTACGGCTATTGGCTGGATTACACCGAAAAAGAAAACTACGAAAAATCCAGCCAGACCTATGGTATCCGCGCCACTTGCTGCCAGAAAGACTCTATCAGTCTCAGTGAGAATTTTGGCCTGTTATATACTGCAGAATGGAGTTATCAAAGCGACTACGGACATGGCGCGACGGGCTACCAAGTGGATCGCTACAACCTGATGGGCGGTTTTACGGCCTATAATTTCACGCTGCAAGGTGCGATGGAACAACTCAATGGTAATGGCGTCAATAAAACTTTTGATACCCCTTTAGGCACCAATCATGCGTTCCAAGGCTGGGCAGATTTATTTTTAACCACCCCCAAAGACGGTATCCGTGATGTGTTCGGCACAGTTTCAGCTGCCTATATGCAAGGTACATTAAACCTAACTGCGGTCTACCACGACTTTACCGACGACACGGGCAGCGTGCATTATGGTCAAGAAATCGATGCGCAAGTCACCAAAAAGTTTGGCAAACATTACACACTATTAGCCAAATATGGCTATTATGCCGCCGACCAATTTGGCACCGACACCCAGAAAATCTGGTTACAGGGTAATGTTAGTTTTTAAAGATTTTTAGGCGTTTGAGAGGTGAGTTTCCGGCTCGCCTCATAAAATTTGGCACGCAATGCAAAATCTAAGCAAAGGTTTTGGATGAAATTAGCCTACGGTCATACAGACAAAACATAAACTAAAGCAGTGATAATTGTTTGCAGGGGTGTGACGGATGAGCTGTGCAAAACAAGCATCATCCGTCAGTCTAAATCGAACTGCTGATTGCTCAGCGGGGAATTATTTTAAAAGTTCAGTCGCAGCAGCTTTTAATTTAGCTTCGTCAGACTGAGCGGCTTTCATCATCGGGTTTTTAGAATTTGTAGCGCCAGCAACTAATTCATCTACGGTTTTGAATTTCGCTTTTAAGGCATCAACAGCGGGTCCAACGGTGCCATTATGGCAACCTTTACACATATCGGCTTCGCCAGCGCTCGCTAAAGATGGTACTAAGGTAACGGCAGCAACGGTAGTCAATGCTAATACTAATTTTTTCATGGGTACTCTCCTCTAAATTTATAATTTTTTTTATTGTTTTTGAATTGCCTCCGCACCAGTTTAAGCACGGTTTTATTCAGCCACGAATAATTTTTATCACACCCTCAAAATCAATGCAAACTTTAAGCAGCATTAGGGCTAAACATTCGTCCCCAAAAAGCTGTATGTGGCGATTATTATGGTTTTTTATACTAGGAAAATTGTGGGCTGGGCTATCGATGATCATATGCGCACACCATTATCTGTTTGAGCATTACAGATGACATTTTGGGATGAAAACCACATAATCATGAGAATGACACATAGCATGAGTCGCAAAGGAAATTGTTGAGACAATCGTCCAACTCAACGGTTTTTTCGTAGTACGAAATACGAGCAATTAAACTACGAGCGATTTAGAATAATAGAGCTAGCAAAATTGAGTGTGATTGATTATTTAGCTTTCTACAATGACAAACGATCTCATTCAAGATTCGGCTATCCGTCGCAAATTTTATAGCAAAGTGGCTTAGAGAGTGTCCGGGTTTACTTGACCATTCAAGAGTTATGGATAGAATAGTCTTTAAGGCAAATGAGCCACGAGTTTACCGTTGTCACTCCACTGACTTAAGTCATGCAATTTAGGGGTTTTTACAACCTCCTAGCATAACCTAGGTTCAGTTTTT
>SXIZ01000203.1 GCA_005779525.1 Methylococcaceae bacterium | reverse complement strand
GCGCCAGGCGCGATCTTCTGGCGCGGGCAAGACCACGACCCTGCGCATGGTGGCGGGCCTGACCCAGCCCACGGCCGGTTCGATCCGCGTGTTCGGCGTGGACGCCGTCGCCGATCCGGTCGCGGCCAAGCGCATGATCGCCTGGCTGCCGGACGAGCCCATGCTTTACGACAAGCTGACGCCCATGGAGTATCTGGAGTTCGTGGCCGGTCTTTGGGGCGTCAACGCGAAGACCGCACGCAAGCGGGCCCAGGAGCTGCTGGAATGGCTGGCCCTGTGGGAGCATCGGGGCGAGCGGTGCGAGGGCTTTTCGCGCGGCATGAAGCAGAAGGCGGCGCTGGCCGGCGCCCTGATCCATGAGCCGCGCCTGCTGATGCTGGACGAGCCGCTGACCGGTCTGGACGCGGCCATGGCCAGACAGGTCAAGAACGTGCTGCAGGAGAAGGTGCGCACGGGCGCCACGGTGATTCGGAAGCTGGGAGTTTGATCCTCAAAAAGTGGGCTTTGTCACCAACGCAGGTCCAGACAGCACTGAATTTGATACCCTCAAACCTGGAAATCACAACACTGGTCATAACTATGGTACCGACTTAAGCGCTACGGACAAAAAAGCGCTAATTGAATATCTGAAAACGCTTTAAACCACAAGATACAAATATTTACAGCTTATAACTGCTTAACGCATTAACGCCTCAATATTAAATCCCGATGACCATTTAGCCTTGGCTAAGCTGAGGCGGATGGTCATACGGGTGCATAATAATTAAAACTCAGCGAATTATTTTAATTTGGAATCTATCCTATGCCTGAATCAACATCGAATTCACCCCTGAACTTGGGCGGACACAGTTTTACGCAAGCAGAAACTGCACAGCTCATGGTCGGTATGAATATGACTGATCGCTACCTCATGCCTCCCAAAATGCTAGGCCCAAAAAAACCGGACGATGCGGCGGGCGGATTTTTACAGAAAGATGCCTATAAAGCGCTTGGACTGAGCCCCAACCAAGAGATTCGAGATCAGCTTGGCGGACCTAAAGGCTACGACTACAAAGTTTTTGCCTCGAAAACGGACCCACGTTCGTTTTATTTAGGCATGCTCCCAGAACACCCCGGACAAGCCGCCAATTGGTTAAAATTCACGGGCAAGCCAGAAGTCAATTTGGCGAAGACTGAACCGCCCAGTGCCGCACAGATTCAAAAAACCCAAGCCGCAATGGCAAAAGCTGCGCAATATGGGGACTTAGGGAGTTCGCCTTCAGAAACTACTTTAGGACGTTTATACAGTGTCTTAAACAACTACGCAGTCGATACTGCGCATTTAGAAACCGCCTTAACCACGGGTAATCGCAAATTGCTAGGCACCGACATGGTTAGAATTTATAAAGACGGCAAATTACATACTTTTAGTGATGATGTTGTCAATGCCTCATTACCGATCACCAAAAACCAGGACGGCTCCACGGCAACGGCAGAACAACAGGAAATGAATAAACTACGCAATGAAATGATGAGCGACAATTTACATGCGACCATTTTGAGCGAATTATTACTTAACCAAAAAATCGGCACGCTTAACGGGGAGTACTATAAAAATCCAGATGCCGTGGCAAACGAAGTTAACACTAAATTACTTAAACTCCATACACTTCGCAAGACTTTAAATATCAACCCTCTTGAGCCTTTATATTTCAGTGAACAGCAACAGGAACAATTCATCCACGCAGGACAAAGCTATCATCGTGATGAAATTATTCGTGCCGATGTTTTGGAATTATTTGCCGAGTTAGTGACACCTGAAAAACCTCTTACGCCTCCAGAGTTTACTTGGGGCAATCGCGTCGAATTCCTACCAGACGGGGGTGAAGCCTTTCAAGAACGCTTATTGCAAATCGATGCCTTGATTGCCCAAGCACAGGCTGGAAAAGCCGTCACCTATGACTATACCGTATGGAAACATTACGCCAATAAACCGATCGATACCCATGAGTTGGGTAAAAAACTCGCGGCCAAGTTACTAGAACTGGCCAATGCGGGCGGCAATATTCATATGACCGTGGATCGTACCGTTGCGTTACGCGATCCGGGAGTGATTGTAAGTAGCAATGGCAAAATTGTAGGTGGCGTGCTGGCACCACTCGCCAATCACCCTAATGTTAAATTACGCTTATTCAACAACGACGAACGCGGTACGCCCGGCGATGCCAACCACTCAAAATCAGCAGTTGCCAATGGCTATACCGCCGAGGCTAGCGCTATCGTGGGTGGCCGCAATGTTCATGGCGATTATTTCTATGGTTGGACGGATACCGAATTTTCTATCCAAGGAAAATTAGCACAGTCTATCCAGCGCGCCCAAGATGACATGTGGATCCAACAAGCCACCTTACACAAAGATCCCAATAGCCTGCGTAAAATCCCGGAATATCAAGAACCCGCAAAGCTTGGAAATGTCATAGGCTTGGCCACCCACGAAATGCCTGGGCCCTACTCGCATTTTAATGGCTTGATCGGTGTGCTCGCATCCTTGGAGATGTCTGGATTTGAATGTACTATGGTGCAAGCTTATGTGCTCCCGCCCATACCCAACGCCAAAATCGACCCAACACTGGAAGCCATTAAGCGTGCGGTCATGCAAGGTAAAGTGGTCAATATCGTGACTAACTCACCCCAAACCATCGATACGCCCCAAATTAGCAGTGCTATCGTCAAATATGCCGCGCATTTATTAGATGAAATCAACCAACTGCCGCAGCCCAAAGGATCGTTACGTATTTACATGAAACGTAAATGGGAAGGCAAGGGAGGTGGAACGTTGCATGCTAAATTATGTTTTGATAAATACTGGTATGTCTGCGACACCAGTAATAATTTACATGACAATGGCTTTTTACAACATGAAGGCCAGCGTTACTATTTAGATGATGAACTCAACGAAGCCGTGCGTGCCTGGTGTAACCAACTGATGACGCAATGTGATGTTTACACCATCTCCGATAAACTTAAAGTCCTAGCCAATGCCATTGATAATGCCAGCATTAGCAATCCAGCCCTCAATACGCTGATGAATTTATTTCCCTATCAGCTGTAGATTTTAGCAATCAAATCTGGCAAAACATTTCCCGGCAACCCGTTTATGGCATTCTAAGTGGCCATGAACGGTAGCTTGGTTGCTGCATAAACCTTACATTTTGGAATCTAAGCCTATTGAGCTTTGCAATTTTTCTAAATAACCATTTGAATCTTTAAGTACAGTTTCTCCACATTCCTGAGCTGAGATTAATTCACAGGTATATACAGCAGAGTTCAAAAAATAATCAAACTGGCCTCGATTGTACAGCGCCCACACAACGGATAACGCCGAGATATTACGTTTGCGGATACTGCTAGTCTCTACATCCTTGGTTACAATTTTCAACACAAATCCTTCAGGCTTATCGGCCAAATAAAATATATTTGAAGTCTGCACAGCGTCTTTAAAATAATAAATGACTTTTTCGCCGACCTCATCGCCTTTTGCAGGTTTTGCATCCAAGAAAATAGGCCATTTTGCAAATACGACCCCAGGACTAAAAATTAACAGTACGATCAGAAAATATTTTTGCATATAAATTTGAGTGTAAATTAATGAAAATAACAGTAAGCGCTGAACTCAATAAACTTAATTTCTCTATGCGCCCAGCTGACACGTCTCGCTACTTACCTGCAACAGTAATTGATTTTAATGCTTTAAAATAGTTGAATAACAGCAATTAACCATGACTCTTAAAGGCTTATCTTATAAAGGACTTTTGTTATTTGCAACACTCTGATTTAACGCACACGCTGGCTTAAACATGTATCCTATTATCCCAAGTAACGCTATCAAAACCGACCCACTGATCGCTGTTGCACAATATCACAACGCACCTCGACGGTACTCATACTGTCAGGCGTAGTTTTAAAACACCCAACACTAAACCTATGAAATATATTTAAAAAATACCCTAATTTCAAGTAATACTGTGATCGGTATCTAGGATTTAGATAAAACGACTACATTTAGCAAGCAAATTATATTTTCTGATTTAGACTTCATCAGACAGTATTCATTCAGGAAAGCAGTTATGTCTCACTCTTTTAAACGTATCACTCATTTCGGAGGGATAATTTTATGCGCAACGATATTCCCATTGAATTCGCTTTATGCAGCGGTGACCACTGCCGCTAACTGCGGTAATACGCAATTGGAAAATAATTATGATATTAGCGTACCCTGTATTGGTATCGCAGGCGTGCAGTATCAAACAAAATTGGAATATCAAGGTAATACTGACGGTGTACCGACCTGGAAAGTGGGTGCCAGCTCATTAAGTAACTGCAGCTGGAATTATCAATCGTGCAGCACCTTAGCTGCTGATGGCACGCTGAATTTACTGAACTTTTCGTTAAATGGGGTGGCTAACGATGCACAATTACAAAAAGTCACCAACAGTAATTCATCCGATGTATTTTTTAAATATATCAAACATCAGGCCACACCCACTAAATCAGGGCATTCCAGCAGCACTGGCACACTTTCTCCGTTACAAAAAACTGCAGCTCCGCATAGCAATGTTAAAAAGCTATTAGCCATTTATATGGTGGGCAGCGATTTAGAAAATAGTTGGAATCAAGCGGCAACTTTAGATTTAAAAGAATTACTGCAAGGTTATAAAGCCTTGGGTAATTCCGACCTTCAAGTCGTGGTTGCTTTTGGCGGCGCCAATAAAGACGGTTGGCGCGGTATGACTATCGCCACCATTGAACAATTGCTAGCGGATGCGGAAGATGGGCAGTTTGGCAATGGCAGTAGTTATCTATACCAGGAACCGAAAGCGCATATGGGGGATAGCAGTAGTTTGCAATTATTTCTGGAAAGCATAAAACAAAATTACCCAACACCCGCCGAAACCTTTATGGCGTTTTGGGATCATGGTGGTGATTACAATGGATTTGGCATGGATGAAAACTATAATAACGATGTCTTGTCCTTACCCGAAATTCAAAAAACCTTGGTGGCCAGCGGCCTGCACTTTCAATTAATCGGTTTTGACGCTTGCTTAATGGGCGGTGCAGAAGTCGCTAATTATCTGCATCAGTCTGGAGATTATTTATTATCTTCCGAAGAATTAGAGCCCGGTCATGGCTGGAATTGGCAAAACATGATTGCGCTGTATGCTTCGAATGCGAGCTTGGTTGACCGTGCCAAAAGCATGATTGATAGCTATACCGACAGCTCTACCCATGCCTATAAAAGTGCAGGTAAAACCCTGTCATTAGTTGACTTAAACCAGTTCGACAAATTTAAAGCCCAGACCGAAGCTTTTTTAACCAGCCTAAATGTGAATTTGCGTCAAAATATCGGCCCGATCATTGATGACGCCGCCCTCGCCTTAAGCCGGACCCGTACTTACACAGAAAACTATAATATTTCCATCGATCTGTTAGATTTTGCGACAAATATTTTAGGCATAGCGGACGCGAGCAATCCTGCCGAAGCTAAATTACTTGAGCAGATTAATGCCTTGATTGACGTAACCCAACATTACGTGCTGTATAGCCGCCATGACGGTACGCGTCCTTACTCTTATGGCGTCAGTATCAATCCTCCCAATAACAAACCTAATAGCAACTCTCTGGGTAACGTGCAAACCAGCTTACAAACAACTTGGGGCCAATTGGTTAATACCGATAGCGATAAACCAGTGGCCAGTAATCAACAAAATAATGTCGGCGCCAATCAGGCCAATTTAAGTGAAACGACTTTTACCGATGTGGATTTGTTGGCATTGCAAGGCATTATTACCCAGCTGTTTAGCAGTGGTTCTATTTCTCAAGCGCAATATGATTTGTATGTCCAAGGTTTAGAGGTATTGAAAAAACCGGATTTAACGGCAGAAGAAAAAATGCTGGAGTTAGAAAAAATTGAAAATAATTCCAAAGGTGTGATTCCGCGCGGAATTTTTGCCCGTGGCATCTATGCCCGGGGAATTTATGCACGAGGCATCGCTCCACGAGGATTAAATGCTAGAAGTATCTCAGCGCGGCATATTGCAGCACGCCATGCTGAAGTTGCTTATCAAGATGCCCTACCCTTTTTAACGGGTGAACGTGCAGCATTTGTCTATCAACCCGGCGGCATCAAACCGCGCGGGATTATGAGTCGTACGCAAGTTAAAGGGACCTTAGCCAAATTTACCGATAGCCATCCACTTACCGTTAAAACCATTTATGGTACAGTGCGTACCGATGTGAAAACCAACGAACAGTTGTTCGAAACCGTGGCCGAGCTTGAAGCCTATCCCACCAATAATGATAATGAATATTTCACGCCTAGCTGGAATCGGGTGTGGTACAACGTAAAATTTGACGACAACCAACCGACACAATGGATGCCATTATCTTTTGTTAAACGCTTTCGGGAAAACAATCAAACCTTAACGGTCTATAACAGCAGACTGCAATATCAGGATGGTAATAAAACCTATCCTGATCTAAAAGCAGATCCTGCCAATAAAGCCGTGTGTACACAAAAAGGCTATGTGATTGATGAAGTCGATAACTGTGTGGAACTGGCGAACCTGGAAATAGTGGTCAACGACACTAACGAAGTTGTGCAACATAAAGTCACATCCTTCAAACAACTTAGCCAAGCAGGTTCAGACGCCGACAGCTTTATCTTTGATAAGGTCTCAAATCAATTAAAAGCTGGCGATAGAATTCGTTTCTTATTCGAAACCGCCAATTTGACCACCGGAGCGACTGGCTTGTGGGGTTCCACTACACGGGAAGCGTTTATTAATTTTAAACGGACTCCAATTTTTGGCACGGAATTACTGGCGTTTGTAAATAAAGATAATGGTGCGACCTTAGATTTTTATTACGCCATGCGGGCTACCGATATTGCGGGTAAAAGCGTCACCGCCGAACCGCAAGTCGCCCCCGTGGATTTACCCAGCTGTAGCAAATTATTGCCCACGCAGCAGGATTTACATGCCGTCAGCAATTACTTAAGCGCTACGACGACGCGTATTCAATTTAATAGCGATTTGGGTAAACGCTTTGACGAAGCTAATGCTACCCTGCTCACGATTGACGATGCCACCCATAGCGCCGTATTAAGCGATAAAGTGCAGCGCTTGATTGGCCTATTATATAACCCCAGCACCCTTGATAAAGTTAATGCCACTTGGGTTTGGGACAACGTCAACTTTAGCAGCGTGAAAGCAGTCGTCGATGAAGTCACGCCTGAGATTGATAGCATTTATAAGCAAAACTGTACGACTACGCCTTAGATAAGCGCGTATCCAAAACGCCTTTGAAACTGTAATTACAGGGTCAAAGGCGTTTTTGCATTTAAAGCCAGCTGAAATTTGAGTTATCCTTAGCGCATTATTCCCACACTCCACGACTGAGTACTCGTTATGCTACCACTGCAACGCTTTAACTATGGCTCACTGGTTTTAATACTCCTACTCTATTGCCTGACGCCAGTATTACATGCGGCAACGACTTACCGCTTTGCAACTCTGTGGCCACAACTGCAACAACCCTGGTATTTCAACAAACCCAGCAGCTTGGTGTTTGGCGCAGACAACGAGTTTTATGTGGCCGATAGCGGCAACCATCGGATTCAGGTGTTTCATCAGGACGGTAGTTTTTTGCGTGGTTTTGGCAGTTCGGGCGCTACCCCAGGTTTATTAAATCAACCCACTGGGCTCGCCGTCCGGGCGGCGGAAGTGTTTGTCGCCGACAGTCGCAATCACCGCATTCAGGTATATAACAAAAACAGTGGCCAGTTTTTACGAGGCTGGGGGAAGCTTGGACAACAAGCGGGCAACTTTAATGTGCCATTTGGGATTGCGATCAGTGCGGCAGGACAAGTCTTTTGTGTAGACTCGCTGAACCATCGCGTGCAGGTGTTCGATCTTACTGGTAAGTTTTTATTTCAATGGGGCGGTCAAGGTACGGCCAACGGGCAATTTTATACCCCCGAAGGTATTGTGACAGCTCCCAATGGCGAAGTCTATGTGGTCGACTCGGGTAATCATCGCATCCAGGTATTTGACTTGAATGGCAAGTTTTTAAGAACCTGGGGCGGTAAAGGCGATACTGATGGCAAGTTTTTTAAACCCTATGGCATCAGCCTGACGCAAACGGGTCAACTCGTCGTAGCGGACAGCTTGAATAATCGCATTCAGATTTTCGACAACAGCGGGCGCTTTATCCGCAGCTGGGGCCAGTCTGGCGCCAATCAAGGCGAGTTTAATAGCCCGTATGCCGCCGTTGAAACCCCCAACGGCGATTTTATCGTGGCCGATACCAGTAACCACCGTCTGCAAGTCTTTAACCCACAGCTAAGCTTTAGCCATAACTGGAGCAGCTTTTCCGATAAAGCCGGAGATTTTAAAGGCCTATATCATGCCGCCGTCAGTCCCACGCAAGAGGTGTATGTTGCCGACTTACTGAATCATCGCATCCAAGTATTTAGCGCTGACGGCGTCTTTAAGCGCAGCTGGGGTAAACAAGGCAGTGCAGAAGGTGAATTCCAATGGCCTAGTGCGATCGCCTTTAACGCCGCCGGAGACGTTCTGGTGGTCGATTCCGGCAATAATCGCATACAAGTGTTTAACAGCCAAGGGCAATACCTCCGCAGTTGGGGTCATTTTGGCAGTGCGAATGGTAGTTTTTACTATCCCAAAGGGCTAGCGGTCAGTGCGAATGGCAATGTATTCGTCAGTGATAGTTCCAATTACCGCATTCAAGTGTTTAATGCTGCAGGCGAGTTTTTATTGGCCTGGGGCAGTGCGGGCAAAGAAAATGGTCAATTTGAATCGCCCTACGGTATCGCCATTGGATCTACTGGCGAAGTATTTGTAACGGATCCCTGGAATTACCGTATTCAGGTCTTTAGCCAGGACGGTAAATTCCTGCGCAGCTGGGGCAGTTATGGCAACGATCCGGGACAAGTAAACCGCCCGTATAACATTACTGCCGATGCTGCAGGACGCTTATATGTCAGCGATACCTATAACCATCGCATACAAATTTTCACCACCCAAGGCCAGTTTGTGGAACAACTTGGGGAATTCGGCTCGCTACCCGGTCAATTCAACTATCCCAGCGCGGTGGCCCTAGACCCCCAGAATACCCTGTTTGTCGCCGACCAAAACAATAATCGGCTGCAAGTCTTTAAACAAAAAACCACGAATAATAGCGAAAAACATCCCTTTAAAGCCTTGCTGTTAGCAGGCGGCGGACCATCACAAGGAAATTTTGTCAATAATATCTGGGATGCCACGCAACTATTAAGCAACAAAGCCTATAACACGTTGCGTAGCCAAGGGTTTGCCAAAACCGAAGTGAAATATTTAACCGCGGGCAATACCGAAATTGATTTAGATAACAATAACCTCTTCGATGATCTGGAAAGTGCAACTTCAAGCAGCTTAATGCAAGGCATCACGCAATGGGCGAGTGATGCGGAAGACGTGTTTATTTACTTAATTGATCACGGCGGAGAGGGCAGTTTTGAAATCAACCCACACGAACTCTTAAGCGCCAGCCAACTCGACAGCTGGATTACGCAATTACAAACTAAAATACCCGGGCGCGTGACCGTCATCATAGAATCCTGCCGCGCGGGCAGTTTTCTCAGCAAAATGCAGCACCCTAAACGCCAAATTATCACTAGCTCCAACGCCCAACAACCCGCGATAGTCAGCAATAATGGCCTCAATTCCTTTTCCTATTATTTTTGGAGTGAACTTAGAGGCGGCTCCCGACTGCAAGACGCATTTAAAACCGCCCGCCAAGGCATGAGCAGCCAACTGATCGACAACCGTCCGCAAATGGCCTTACTCGATAGCAACGGCGATGGCGAATATGCGAGTGAAGATTTAGACATCTTAGGAGATTATTGTGTGGGCAACTGCGCACAATACAGCAACGTCGCCCCCAAAATCAGTTCCAGCAATGAAAATACAGAATTAAACGGGACGACAAAATTAACTTTCCAAGTGAGCTTTACTAGCTTACAGGCCATTAACAGTGCCTGGGTCGTGATTCAACCGCCCGACTTTTTACATAGCGACATCAACCAACCCGTTTCCGAATTACCGAAAGTGTATTTGCAATGCGATAGCCAAAAACACTGCACAGGCAGCTACGATCAATTTACCCTGCCAGGAGATTACCGCCTAAGCTTCTTCGCACTCGATGAGCAATATCAACTGAGCTTACCCGAACAACGCACCGTCACCCAAAAAGGCGGCAGCGCTGTGAATAATCCTCTCCCCGCCAGCTATCGCAGCGATACCCAAATCCTATATCTGGCAAATGTGCAGGTTGGCGATTTACATTATCAAATGGAATTCAAACGCCTGAATACCCAAGTTTTCACGCTGAACAAAGCCGAGCAAATCCTCAGCCCTACCCAGGAAACAAGCGCCAGTTTTAGTAGTCAACTCGGGCAACTCATCATCCCCGACTTAGTCATTGGCACCCAACACACCGCTGTGACCTTGAAATACCTTGGAGATTTTAAATTTGAATTAAGCAGCCCCTAAGCTTAGGGACTTTGAAAGAGGCAGTTGGCCAACATAAGACCTTGCCATAAATTTTTGATATACGCATAAACTGTAGCGTGGACAGGCTTTTGCTCAAACTAGAGCTGGTATGTTGTTTGGGTGGGTATAAAAACGGTGCTCACCTGGACTAAGGGTGACGATATTGCGAACCAATCGCGGGTTACCGAG
>SXIZ01000202.1 GCA_005779525.1 Methylococcaceae bacterium | reverse complement strand
TTAACTCGCCATCAAACAATTCCAGAAGTCTGGGGAAAAACTCCGCCAGTTCCAGAGTCATAATTGCAAAGTCCACGTCAAATTGTTCAGCAGCATTATTTGCAGTCGTATCCGCCGCCTGTTCTTGTATCACATCCAAAAATTTTAGACGTTTGATGCCTAAATTTTCATCTAACACTAAACTGATCCGATCATTCCATGTAATCGCTAATTTGATAACTTGTTTGCCACTATCAAAGTGGTTTCTGATCTCCGGTGCGTTCAGATCGTGGCGCTTACAACGAATAATACTGGCGGTTTCATCAGGAGAACGCAATTCGCACTCATCTTCGATCACAATATCACTTGGCGGTAGAGTATCTTCGGTGAGCCATTGGGTCATCATCGTCACGGGCTTGGTCACCGTCACAGGTGGCACCGCTGGTAACGAACCTAGACATTTACGTAACAAACTCAATAAATCTTCCGCTTTTTTATTGGATGCCGCATCGACAACTAACCAACCCCCTTTAGGATCGATATAAGCATAGGTTTTGCGCGAAAAGGCAAAGGCTTTAGGTAGCAATTCAAAAATGAGTTCATCTTTCAGCGCGGTACGTTCTTTTTTGCCTAATTTACGACCTTCTTGTTCTTCTACGAGGGCAATTTTTTCTTCAACCAATTCCGCAATCACAGGAGCGGGCAAAACTTTTTCTTCACGTTTAAGACACAGCATGAGAAAACCATTGCTGCTGTGCACTAACTGATTGGATTGATTGCCCAGCGGCGCGGTCCATCCCATGCTGGCTTCTTCGTGCGCACCACAGGGCTTGAATGGCAGGGCTTGCAACTTATCTTCCAGTTCGGCAGGTGTTAGGGTAAAAGTTTCAGTAAAGCGGAATAACGTAAGGTTTTTGAACCACATGGTTTTTTGACAATTTCTAAGAAAGGAGTGGCATTATCGCAAATTTACGCGGGGAAAAAAACCTGAACTTATATGAGCTTGAACAGGCAACACGTCATTTTGAAGGCAACGACCAAACTGCAAGCTATAACGCAATTGCATTCAAGTTACAGACATTTATTGTATTTCCAGTTTTAACATGATAGATTCAAATTAAGGAACCCATCTAACCACCTGTCGCTAGGATTTCTACATCAATAGATACCATTAACCAACATTGATTGGCGCTGATTCCTTGAATTAAAAAATAAATATAATGCCTACACACTAGGCTAAATTTTGGACATCTAATTACTTATGAGGGTAGATTATGTTTCAACTTAAATCTAAAAAACTTGTTTTTCTATTAAGCCTTTGCGCAATGAGCGCAGTTGTAGTGCCAAGCGTGTCTCAAGCAGAAGTAGGCACAGTCCTAGCTGCAGCGGACACAGGTGATATTGCAGCGAGCCAAGCAGCCGATCAAAAAGCACGGCTGGCAAAAAAAGCAGCGGACAGACAAAAAGCCGCAGAAGAGAAAAAAGCCGCTGAAGACGCCCAAAAAGCTGCCGAAACGCCTAAAACTGCAGTGCAACCAACACCATAAGCGCCCTCCGCTGCTAAAGTAGATTAACTCAGCAGCACTTAAATATTTACGTCCTTGCTGCGGCATGCAGTTAGGACGTAAATTCTGTGACAGCATACCTGCCTATTCGTAATGCTCAAGTTCAAACAAGCCATCATGATATTTAAGCTCAACTTTCCAAGTTTTGTTCAGTGCAAACACCTTGGGCAAAGTAGCCAATAAGGTCTGTGGATCAAAACGCGCGGGTTCCGCATGAATAGTGCCAGGTAAATTGAATGCTCTGAGGATTTGAAACTGAAAGTTGCCTATATTTTGTAATTCTGCATAAAACACCTCACCGCCAACTGTCACATCGCGCACGATCAATACCCCAGAATCGGCATCGTATACCGCTACCGCATCTTGTTCTTGGCGTATCAAACTTTGTTCGACATCTTCTCCGACGACAGCACAATTGGAAACAGGTGCCAAATAAAAATCGATGTTTGCGTCAGTCGTTTGATCAACTTGGGTAGTTTGCCCATAACTAAAGAAATTACTGGCCGAACTTTGAATATTATAAGTATTCGGATTAAGCAATAAACCAAATTCACCCGTTTTAAAGGTTAAGGTACTATCAGTAACTTTACCATCCACATTCGCAGTCACTTCTGCCTGATGTATACCACTTTGCTTGCAGGCATCCAGAACTTTACCTTTAATTAATCCTTGTTGTGGGGCATCGGTTAGGAAAACACGTAATCTATAGCTGTAATCTTGGGTTGCAAATGCTCGCGCAAATGGTGCGGCGTTGGTCACCTGAATATGAAAAAAGCCAGTATACGGAGCTTTACCCGACAAGCGAATACCCACGTTAGTGACTGTCTGAGTTATTTGATTTGTGATCGGCTGATAGCGATTATCAAAAATTTGTAATGTAGGATTAATCTCCTTCCCTAAATTTGCCAATGGAATTTCGATGGTGTAATTTAAATCTTGCTGCGCATAAAAAACATACCAATCAACAGTGTTTGGATAGAGCAGATGGATAAGCGGTGCGTCATTCACCAAAATTGGCGTTGCTTGATCCGGGGTATCATTGGGTTCCACAAAGCTACCTGCCGCTAATCCGGGTACAACTGGCTCTATAGGCGTTGCGACAACGGGTGGGCTTAACACTTCTATAGATTGCGCTTCGGAGTAGACCTTACCCTGACTATCGACTGCTGTTAAATTAATGCTATACACGCCCGGCTCAGTCAGCGTCATACTGGTCAAAATGCCATTTGCAATATAAGATTTTGCTTTCGGTCGAGTCCGCGACTTAGCTTGTGTAACAGATTGCAGCGTTGCCAGCCAAGTATACGTGGTATTGGGATCATTAATATTTAACCCTGAAGCATCAAGCGTCAAAGTTAACGGCGCCTGAGTGTTACCGCCCGTTGGCACCGAAATTTGAAATCCTGCAGACGTTTTAGCTTTTAAGCTAAAGTTTTGGCTCGTGGTTGCCGTTAACCCCGCGCTATCAGTGACCGTCAAACTCACACTGTAGGCACCCGCCTGAGTGAAATTTAGACTAGCCTGCGCACCGTTAATCCGACGACCATCAGAGAATTGCCACAGATAACTGATGATACGACTTGCTCTATCGTTAGAAGGTATTGCCGTCACGGTGACTATGGCAGGTGCCTCTAATGCAGTGCTGGTTAGATTAAATGCGGCTATAGGAGCAATGGCAGGCTGCGTAACCTCCGGCAAATTTTCAGGGACAACATTAATATTAAAGCCAAAAATAGTCGTCCCGCTCACTGAGGTTTTCACGGCCCCGCTCAAATTCCCCGCTTGTGAAGGGATACACGCAAAGCTGCGTTGCGTCGCACTCCCTGTACCGACTTCCTGATCCGTAGGCGTGCAGCCTGCCACATCAAACCCCATGCCTGCCGTCAGGTTTGATCCGGTAAGCGTAAAAATAGTCGGTTGATTCAGCGTCGCGCTTAAGGGCGTAATTCCACTAATGACAGGCACGGGCAACGTCACATCGGACACCGTCATCCCAAAGTTAAATAATGTCGAACCTGTCGGAGAGGTTTTGACTGTCCCAGCGGCATTACCGACGACAGTAGGGGTACATGCAAAACTGCGTTGCGTCGCACTTCCTGTTCCGACTTCCTGATCTGTAGGCGTACAGCCTGCCACATCAAAGCCCATGCCTGCCGTCAGGTTTGATCCGGTAAGCGTAAAAATAGTCGGTTGATTCAGCGTCGCGCTTA
>SXIZ01000021.1 GCA_005779525.1 Methylococcaceae bacterium | reverse complement strand
CGCACCACAGAGCCAAATACGCGGACATTGGTTGCGTGGTAATGCTTGGCAATATCCAGAATACTGGCTTTTTGCTGCTGTAATTTTTCATATAATTCAGTCACGTTAACGCCCTACGTACAAAACTTGCTGGATTGAAATTTTCTTACATACCTCATTTAAGCGGTTATGGTGTATAACCTTTCGGCAAATACAGCTTAAGAGTTTAATACAAGTGCGGAAGTCATTAGTGGTTCCGCCGAAAAACATTATCAATGTTTCAAATTTAAAACCTGCGGAAAGATCACCTTCGGCGGAAACACGTTGTGTTCCGCCTTACGAACTTAAGGGTTAACCTAATCGTTCAATCCAGTAGTTGGGTTTTCGGTGTAAGTGCGCGACAGCAACAATCACAATTGTATCGCTGTCAATCCCATATAAAATGCCGTATGGAAAACGATTAATCAAACAGCGTCTAATAGCACTGTCCAATCGCGCGTAAGACTCAGGAAATGTAATAACTCGTCGAATCGCAGCATCAAACTCATTTAAAAACTGAATACCTAAATTCAATTGTTGACATTCATACCAACTAAAAGCTTCATCCAGCTCGATTTGCGCCGGTTCAAGAAACTCGATTTTCATTTATATTTCTGCATCACCGCGTCGTAACTGACTGTTTTTAATTCTCCAGATTGATAAGCCTGCCATCTACGTTGCGCTTCGTCACGCCAAACAGCATCTATATCGGGATTCGGCATATCGAGGTCAGCCAGTAATAATTCTGCAAGCCGTAATTTTTCCAAGGCAGGCAGACGATGGGCTTGTTGATAGATTTCTTCGCTATTTAACATGGGCTTCTCGATTTAAAAAATGCCTCCAGGGAAGGCATCGAATGCAGGGCGGAAGCCGTTGGACCTTTCGCCCAAAAGCTTATCCAAGTATCAAAGTTATAACCAGCGGAAAGATCATCTTTGGCGGAACCACGCTGTGTTCCGCCTTACGGACTTCAAGGTAAGTTTGCTACCAGTATCCTCCGCAACTTTCGCTTGAATGCTTCTGTGGGCGATGTGAAAAGTATGGGAATTGCAAGGCTGCAGATTCCTACATACACACCATAAACCTTACCGCTGATGTGCAGACTCAATGCTGTAAAGAAAATCAAGCATGGATAGTGAATAAGGTAAATTGCAAAGGTCGCGCTGGCCAATCTTTGCAGCAGAGCCAATTTGTTCTTAGCAACTGGAACTGCTCGGAGTAGGTTAGTCATACCAATAAGGTGGCAGGCAAAAAATGCACCGATAAAATTATCGCTGATAAATGTCGTTGAATGACTGAGTCGCATGCTCCATATGGGACCAATGAACTCTTCCAGCCTCCAAGTTACAAAATTATTGCCGATTTTAAAAAAAACGAACACTACAAAAAGCAAAAGTCCACCAACTGATAACATTACTGCTTGTCGACTAGACAAATTATGTTTACCCAGTTGAAACGCCGTAACCCCCATTATCCAACACGGCAGTAGTAACAATACCTTGGGGCCGACAAAAATTGCAACCAATGACAAAACCAAAAACCGGTAAGGCACGAAGGCATATATGGCGAATAAAAAGTAGTAAATAAACTCATAGGAAAGTGACCAGTACGGAATGTTAGTTCCTAAGCAGCCTTGCGCAAACCAGACCTCATTGAGGAAGAATATGGACGCAAACAGTTCGACGAAATTGGGCTTGCAAAGACCTAGATAGGATTCCGGTGACAGGTTGCGTCCAACGGCGTCCATGATTAGTGTAAGGATGATAGTCGGTAAAGCCACTGACCATAACCGACTCAGCCGACTTGCTACATACTGTTGTAGTCTGAGATCTTTGTATTCGCAGCTGAACGCAATCACGTATCCTGATAAAACGAAAAAGACCACGACGGATTCATGTCCATAGCCGCTGAATTCAAAAATCCAATCGCCATCGAATCTAGGATAACTTGCATGGTGTGCGAAAACCATTAAAGCGGCAAAAAGCCGAATGATTTCAAGGTAGGCGGAAAAAGCAAAAGGCATTTCTAAGGTTTCCCCAAAACAATATATTCCTGAAAATAAATTTTGTCGGTGTAAAAAATTTATCAAAAGTTTAAACTTACACTGACTGTAAATGGATTTTTTAGAAATTTCTGTAAAGTCAAACTAGGCAAGGAATTGCTATGACTTTTGGAATCTTCTAATTTAACTTTAGGGAGCCTCTAAAAATTCGTCATTCCCACATGTGCGGAGTTCTAGTATATTGATTTCACTGGTCTCCCGCTTTCGCGAGAGCGACGATTGTGAATTATTAGAGGTTCCCTCCTTTGTTTGTCCGTGAAGACTACCATAAAAGAAGCTGGTTTTATCCGGCCTTTTCCAAGTCATAACAGATTACTTTACCCCCACCTGCAACACCCCATTCAGCTCGTAGGATACGCTGAACAAAGTGAAGCGCATCAATCGCGAACGATGCGCCTCCTTGCGTCGGCAGCATCCTACACCCAATGCTTAACGGGATTGGGTACATAACATAACCCGTCACGCGGAATAATGAAATAGTGAGTAGAAAAGCATTGCCAAACTCAAGCTCTTTCCCTCCCATCCGCCCAAATATGTATCCCCAACGCCAACAAAATCAACACCGTCCCCACCACAATTTTCGTGGTCATAGGTTCCTGATTGACAAAGTAACCTAGCACCAACGAAAACACCGGTGTCACCAGATTGATCATGGCGACCGACGTGGCGGTCAGGTAATTCAACAGATAGTAAAACAACGCAAAGCCTATCGGCGTGGCGATCACGCCCAAATACAGGATGGATAGCTGAGTTTGCTGGGTAAGGCTTAGCGGTAATTGGCCATGATCCAGCCAATACCAGGTCAGCAAATAAACCGGTAATGCAAACAACAGGCCGCCGCTGATTTGCGTCAGCGCCGGTAAGTCGGCGTGTATCTTTTTCACCCACACTGAACTCATCGCATACAGCAGCGTAGCCAGCAGTATGGCGATCATGCCTAGCAAGGCCAGGGGATTAATGTCTAGGGCCGAATAATACATGGCGACCAAACCCGCTACGCCCAGACAGTAAGACAATAATTTACCCCAGCCCAAACTGCGTTCTTTTAAAAATATTGCCGCCAAGAGCGCGGTCATGAACGGGCTCAAGCCAAAGATCACCGACACCCAACCGGAAGGGATGTGTTGCGCCCCCCAATAGGTCATCAGCATGCTGCAATACAGCTGTAAAGACACCGCCAGATAGGTTAATAGGGCTTTG
>SXIZ01000201.1 GCA_005779525.1 Methylococcaceae bacterium | reverse complement strand
TAGCATAACGACTTGCATTATCTCCATGCCCGTTGCCCGAAGCTGATTAAAATAACTGACCATTACCACGCCATTGAGCACAGCAATCCCTAGCAAGGCAATAAAACCGACCGAAGCGGGCACCGATAAATACTCTCCCGATACCCAAAGAGCAAACACCCCGCCAATCATCGCTAACGGTATATTGGATAACACCAATACCGCCTGTCGCACCGAGCCAAAAGTTGAAAATAATAACAAAAAAATCAATAACAAAGATACCGGAATCACGATAGACAAGGTCGCTGCCGCACGTTGCTGATTTTCGAATTGTCCGCCAAATTCGACGGTATATCCAATGGGTAAGCTGACTTTATCCGCCACCAATTTTCGAGCTTCTTCGACAAAACCGACCAAATCACGTCCTTCGACATTACTGCGGACCACGGTAAAACGCTGCCCTTGTTCGCGATTAATCGAGACGACACCCTCCACTTTTTCAATTTTCGCCACGGCAGTAATCGGCACATAGCTGCCATTCGGTAAGGTAAGCTGTAAACTGTCAAAATTACTGGTGGTACTCGCCCCACGCAACAATAACGGCGTACGTTTAACGCCTTCTTGCACAACGCCAAGTTTCATACCTTCTATTTGACTACGCAAAATATTTTCGATGGTATCGCTATCTAGCCCCAATCGTCCCGCCGCCATGCGATTGATACTCAGTTGTAAAAACTGCATCCCTTCATTTTGTTTAACAAACACATCACTATTCCCCGAAATACTTTTGAGTATGTCAGCAATTTCTTCTGCTTTAGCATTCAAAACCTCTAAATCTGGACCAAATAACTTAACCGCCACATCACCGCGCGTGCCAGTTAACATCTCTGACACGCGCATTTCAATCGGCTGCGTAAAACCAAAAGCGATCCCCGGCGTTTCCGCCATCACCAAACGAATGGCCTCCAGCAATTCTTCTTTGGAGGACATACGCCATTGAGCTTTAGGTTTTAACACCAAAAAAGTATCGGTTTCATTCAAACCCATAGGGTCTAAACCTAATTCATCTGAACCGACGCGGGACACGATGGTTTCGATCTCCGGCACATTTTTGAGCAAGTTTTTCTGCACTTGCCCATCTAAGGCGACCGACTGCTCCAAGGTAATCGAAGGTAGTTTTTCTAATTGCACGATGATACTACCTTCATCCATAGTGGGCATAAAGGTGCTCCCGATCCGTCCAAAAACCATCAGCGTCAACACTAATAAGATCCCTGCAACACTAAAGACGGTTTTAGCATTGTGCAAACACCAAACTAACGCCGGTTGATACAGTTTTTGTAAGGTCCTGGGTAACCACGGCTCTTCATGCGAGACTTTTTTCAGCAAATACGACGCAATAACGGGAATGACCGTGAGTGACAACACCAAGGAACCACTTAAGGCGAATACGATGGTTAAGGCGACCGGGGTAAATAACTTGCCCTCCAAACCTTGCAAGGTTAACAACGGCAAGAACACGATGATGATAATCAAAATCCCAGAGGTGACAGAGGTGGAGACCTCGCGCGTAGCCCGATAGATCACATGCAGTCTGGGCAAACGCTTGGCCTTTTCGGTGTGCGCCATATGGGTAATCAGGTTTTCAACCACCACCACGGCCGCATCCACCAGCATACCGATGGCAATCGCCAGTCCGCCTAAACTCATCAAGTTGGCGGACATGCCCATAAAATGCATCAAAATAAAGGTAAATAATGCCGCCAAGGGCAACGCCAACGCCACCACGATGGCGGCTCGCAAATTCCCCAAAAACAATAACAACAGCACAATCACCAAGGCAATCGCTTCCAATAAGGCCTTTAACACCGTGCCAACCGCCTGACTCACCAAGTCACCACGATTGTAAAACACCTTCACACTGACGCCCGCCGGAAAACTTTTACCGATTTCGGCCAACTTAGCTTCAATGCCCGCGATGGTTTGCCGCGCATTGGCACCGCGCAAGCTTAATACCAAGCCAGTTACTGCTTCACCCTCACCGTTTTTACTCACGGCTCCATAGCGAGTTAAAGCCCCAATCCTAACCTCAGCGACATCGGCAACTGTAATCGGCACATCGTTATTCATCGCCAGTACAATATGGCGCACATCTTCCAAGGTTTTGATGCGTCCTTCGGCACGGACGATCAAGGCTTCTTCACCATCGGTCATGCGCCCTGCACCATCGTTGCGGTTGTTGCTTTGCAAGGCGGTCACTAATTTATCCATGCTGATATTGCGTGCCGACATCCGGGTGTTATCCGGTACCACTTCAAAGCTACGTGCCATACCCCCCAAGGAGTTGACATCTGCCACCCCAGGCACGGTGCGTAATGCCGGACGAATGACCCAATCCAGCAAGTCCCTTTTTTCCATCAGACTAATATTGCCTTCGATGGAGAACATAAACATTTCACCCAACGGCGTAGTCATAGGGGCAATACCACCTTCCACCCCAGCGGGTAAATTGCCCCAAAAAGTATTCAGGCGTTCTGCAATCTGTTGCCTTGCCCAATAAATATCGGTACCTTCGCTAAAATCTATCGTAATATCGGTCAACGCATATTTCGCAATAGAACGTAACATGGTTTGATGCGGAATCCCCAACAGTTCCACTTCGATGGGCGCAGTAATTCTGGCTTCCACTTCTTCCGGAGTCATCCCCGCCGCTTTCACAATAATTTTGACCTGCGTCGGCGACACTTCGGGAAAAGCGTCGATCGGAATATTTTTAAAGGCCAAATAGCCGCCGCCGATCAACAAAAACATTGCCAACAACACTAAAATGCGTTGGCTTAAGGCAAAACGTATCCAATTAGCCATTATTCTGCACTTCCTAAACCTAGCCAACGTGCTTTCAAAGCCACTGCGCCTTTTAAGGCCAACTGCTCATGCCCACTGAACGGCCCCTTGATAATAGACGTCGCCCCTTCTTTGCCGATCACACGCACTTCGGTGGCGACAAAGCCATTGGCGTTTTTGACGAAAATATAGGCCTTACCTTCATTCTGGGCAATGGCTGCATCCGGCAACTTAAAGGCTGCGGTAATTTCAGAACAAATAATCTGCGCATTGACATGTTGTCCAGCACGTATGCCCGCAGGCTGACCTTTGATACTGGCGCGCACTAAGACCGTCTGATTTTCAGGATGCACACTTTTCCCAAACAAGCTAATACTGGCAGCCGTCTCGGTGTGCTCGATTAACGCTTTATCACCTAAATGAATATCCGCCATCCGCTCTTGCGGAACATTAATCTCCAACCACAACTCCTCTAAATTAGCGATGCGGTACAACGGTGCTAAAGCGTCAATACGCGCCCCCGCCACCGCCATGCGCTCCATCACGACGCCAGTCACGGGAGCATAAATATTTAATAAACTATTAAAACGATGAGTATGGCTTAATTGTTCAACATCAGCAGCGGGCATGCCAGCAATTTCCAATAATTGCTTGGCTTCGCTGACATCGGTTAAAGCGGCTTGATACTGGCTGGCAGTTTCATGCGCACGGCGATCCGCAATCACCCCCTCGTGTAATAATTTTTGATCACGTTGGTATAAATTCGTAATTAGCGCTAAATCGTTACTCGCCTTTAAAAATTGCCGTTGTAGCATTAATAGCTCAGGGCTATTAATCTCAGCCACCACTTGGCCTTTCTGCACGCTATCACCCAAGGAGACGCGTAACTGTGTCAGTATCCCGCCTTGGGTGGCACTGACCACATATTCATGCGCTGGCGGGATAACCACTTTGGCAGGTGCAGACAACACTGGCGTTTTCGTGACCGCCTCCAATGGCCCCACTTCGATACCGAGGTTCTGAATATGCTCAGGAGATAATTGCAACAGATTATCCAGCGCCCAAACCTGAGTGTTGCTAATGCTTAACAACAGTATGCTCGCGCAACCGACTAAAAGAGATTGTTTGTTCATGGCAGCACCCCAACGGCTTGGTTATATAACGCAATATCGCGCTGTTGCATTAACGAACGTTGCTTAGCATTTAACACTGCCTGCTGCGTTCTGGCCTGAATTTTCAGTAAATCCATCAAATTGATTTCCCCGGCGGAAAAACTCAGCTGCGTCAGTTTTAAATGCTCCTCCGCCACTAAACGTAATTCATTCGCAATCTCTAATTCTGCGGCATTGACTTCTAAATTATGTTCCGCCTCATGATGCGCCTGATCCAAATCACGAAGTAACTGTGCTTTTTCCGCCATTAACTTTGTCATCGCTACATTAATGGCCGACACTTGCGGCGCTAAATGCGCATCTCCGCCAAAAGGCATCACCACGCCGATATTAAAACTTTGAGTTTTATTACTGCGCGGATCGCTGCTTTCATCACTGTTGATCCCGACAGATAATAAGGTCTGCCCAGAACCAACCAATTGCAAGGCGTTGAGTTCTGCTTGCTTACGCTCAATTTGGGTATTTAATGCCACCAAACTAGGATGGTTTTGTTTGATTTCTTTTGCTGGGGTCAGTTTTTCCAAAAAATCGCTAGGAATTTTCGTTAATTGCGTAATCGAGGTATAGCGTTTACGCGTATGCATCAACTCCGCTTCTGCCTGGGTCAGGACCGAACGTTTTTGTAACAATTCAGTTTGCGCCAGCAAATAATCTGCACGCGGTAAATCACCCAACTCCACCCGGCGCTGGACTTTTTCCAACAACGCTTCGGTGACTTGATATTCGATTTGCGCCTGTTCATGCATGAGTTTAGCCAGCGCAATATTCCATAATGCTCCCCGGACCAAACCTGCCACCCGCAGCTTTACCGCATCGGCTTGCGATAACGCATCGGTTTCCGCCTCTTTAGCCACACTATGTTGCGCATTTTTTTGCCCCAAATTCCACAACGGCACTTGCAGTCTAGCATCGACATAATGCAAGGTTCCGCTAGTCGCCTCTTGAAATGCCAATTCAGCATTCGCAGACCCTGCCAACCAGCTTTCACTTTTGTTACGTAAAGCACTCGCCTCTTCTTCCAACGCACTTAACCAGACGCGATCTGGCAATTTATCCAGGGTAAGATTCACCACTTTAGTCAAATTCAAACTGGAATCCACTTCCAACGCATCCACATGCTTGACTAACGCTTGTTCAACGATAATCGGATGGGCATGAGGAAGTGATCGACTCGCTTCAGCGGCATGTACAACAGTGGTGCCCGTAACTGCGAGCACAACGACCGTGGTCCCCCTGAGTAAACCTAGGGCAAACATAGATAAGCTCCAACGACGCCTTAGCGCCAAATTAAATTTTTTAAAACTAGCATCGCCATGCGCACATCGGCACAGCATGCTGCAAAAAGGCTTAGAGTATCAGCGTGGGGGGTGCGCGTGGCGCAAGCGAGGGGATAAAGATGAGCTTTGCAGATTGTGACACCCAAGCCTTAACCTTTGGCACGCATCGATTGACGCGTGCCTGCGTATTTAAAGCCAGAGCAGCAGGCAAAATTGGCGGGTGATCGTGTCCTGTATCTTGGGTAGTTGTTACATCAACCGCTTTATGTTGTATGCCAGTATTCATGCTGACACAGAGCGTATCCGTCACTAACGAAGTTTCGGCACTCTGCAGATACACCGAATGTACTGGCTCAGCTAAGACTTCGAGTTCGGGTAAATGTACGCCAAAAGTCGTAGCGCCTTGAAATGCGTGCGCATGCACCAGCGGTGCAAGCAATTGCAGCAGCAATAAAAAAGCCAGCAAAATATGACGAGAAATGATTAACATAGAACGACATAGTATGCGAATCGCGGCAAATATACAACTCTAGCCTCCACCGCCCACCAAGATTAGATAATAGCTTAAGTATGTTTTGACTCAATACTATTTTTTGTGGTAAAAAACCTTATCAAATCATTTGCTTGATTCAGCGATAACTCTATGTTCAGAGGCTTACGCCTAACCCGGGGTCTCGTCAGTTGATTCGCATCGATTTGATAACTCAACACATGGTTGCAACCCAAACTCAGCTTCCAACCAAGCGCATCTGGTCTAAGTTTGCATGTTGCAATTAACAATAATAATTACCCGAGTTGTGACTATGAAAGCGAAAAAGAATCCAGCAGTCAAAAAAGTTGTCCAAGAAGCCCCCAGCAATAAGCTGGCAGAAGAATTAGCGCAAAAAGAACAAATAATCTTAAACTTGACGCAAGAATTACAGAATTGCCTTAAATTGAACACCGAGCTGCAATTCCAACTTACACAGTATCAGCAACAACCATTGCCCACCTTATACCACTTCTACCGCGACGCCGGATTTAATTATTACAACAACCACCTAGTTCTCCCCCTCAACCGTCATTACGAAGATTTAACCGCCCAAGGACGTAAAATACTTGCTGAGACGCTCAATCAAATCCAGGCAAAAATCCAAAGCGCTCAGCATTGGATAACCCAGCTGCAACAACAGCTGCTAGACTATCTGGGGCTTGGTCAGCAACTCTATCGCCAAAATTTAAATGCGTTGAGCCAGCAAAAAAACCAACTACTCCACAATTCCCAACTAGAGCTACGCCAGCTGCAGGCGCGCATTAACGATTTTCTGCATTTACTCTCCCAAAAACTGCCATTTCTCGTGCCGAAAGCCACGTTCGCGGGTGCAGAAGTGAGCGCAGTTTAAGCCCCACCCAACAACTGCTGATGCTTGCCGCTCCCCAAGCGGCAAGCTGAAATTTAACATCATCCAGGCAACTTTCTCAGCTTTATGTCATCTAAGCCTTCGGCAGAACAACACAATCAACTATTTATCCGGCGCTTAAAATATTCCGTTGCTTAGACATCTAGCGAATACTTGATTAGGCAACAATGTTCACACTTCAAGGTAACAAAAAAACTGGTTTTGCGTATAATGCCGTACAACTGACTTTCCCAGATTAACCGCCTAAACTTTTAATATTAAAGTCTTAGCAGCTAATGCATGCAAAGTCAGCGCATACTTTTAGTATTTTTAAAACAACAAAAATTAACCCTGTAGCACCATGACCTTAAAAAAAACACTCTTACTCCTGCCTCTTTGTTTGGCTTGCTTAACTGGATGTTCTGAAAAAAAGAATTTCGAAGCCGCGGTACTGACAAAAATGCAAAACGACCCCGATCTCAAAGACTACCATATCCAACCAGAACGTATGCGCGACTGCGTGGTAGAAACCGTGGGGGCAAATATGCCCGGCCTATTTTTTGCCGATCCAGACCGCTTAAAAGCCTATCAAGCTTATACCAAAATGCTGACGCTTAAAGATTCTACCGACCCCCAAAAAATGCTGGCTGATCTGCGCAATGACTTCGGCTCAGCCAAAGGTCTCACCGACGCCAACAGAAACTTTAGTGAAAGCGTGTTACTGTGCCAAACAGCATTGACTTCCGAGTCCGACGCGGCGGCGGCCGAAGCCTCACCGGCCCCTCCTGCTGCTGAGGCTGCCCCCAGCACTCCTGCAGAAACACCTGCAACATCAACCGCACCAGCAACCACTCAACCGCAACCATCAGTCGGAAATTCTACTCGATAATTTAAATCTAGTTTGTTCCAAGGATCTCCTTGGAACAAACTAAACGGCATGACCGCAGTTCAAAGCAACCGCATTAAAACCGCTAGCGCCTCTACTGCTCATATATGTAAAAGCATCAGGGAAGCCTAGCAATAAAAAAGCCCTGGTAGGTAAACCCACCAAGGCATAGAATAAATTTTGACTTTGTAAAAAATTGAGTATGAAAATCTGACGATTTTCATACTCGAGGCATGTACCAATGAGTTAGAACTTATGTCATCATAAAGCTAAATTTAGTAATTCCACTGTAATTGCATTCTCATCATATCGCCGGATGCCTGACCTAGATTACTGACATTGGTTCTATCCATGCTTGAATAGGCCATCACTACTTCAACGGCTTTCATGATTTGGTACTCAAAGCCGACTTCAATTTCATCCACGGCAACGCGTGGTGCGTTACTCGCACCTTTCCAGGCACCACGATATGTCTGCCACTTCGCATAAGGTATTAATACACCATCATGGCGGAAGACTTGGTCAATTTTATACATAAGCTGCACATAACCACCATTCAAATCTTCGCGTTCGATTGCGCCCTTGCCAGCGTTAGCTGCTGT
>SXIZ01000200.1 GCA_005779525.1 Methylococcaceae bacterium | reverse complement strand
GTACATTTTTCGCACCGTATTTTTCGGCAATCAGTTCGCGAATTTCAGTAATCGCTTCTGCTGCAAGATTAACGGAGTCAGTACGCATATAGCTGATTAAGCCTGTCGTTTCCCCGCCGATGTCTATGCCTTCATACAATTGTTGCGCGACCATCATGGTACGTTTAGTGGTAAAGCCCAGTTTACGTGATGCTTCTTGTTGTAGAGTGGACGTGATAAATGGCGCGGAAGGATGGCGCTTACGTTGTTTTTTCTCTAGTTTATCTACCAGCAACTTGCCATCTGCGGCTTCCAATAAGGTTGCTCGCGCCGCATGCGCTTGTTCGCTGTTGACTAAACTAAACTGGGTGACTTTTTGCCCGTCTAATTGTATTAGCTTGGCTTTAAATTGCTGTTCTTCAGCGGTTAATGCCGCTTCTATAGTCCAATATTCTTTGGTTTTAAAAGCTTCAATTTCTAATTCGCGTTCCACAATCATGCGCAGCGCGGGGCTTTGGACTCGGCCCGCCGATAAGCCGCGACGGATTTTTTTCCATAATAACGGCGAAAGATTAAAACCTACTAGATAATCCAGTGCTCGACGTGCTTGCTGTGCATTGATGAGATTGATCGACAGCTCGCCAGGATTAGCAATGGCTTCAGTGACGGCTTTTTTGGTGATTTCGTGGAAGATGACACGATGCACATTTTTGGCTTTAAGCAGCTTTTTTTCGTTGAGTAATTCGAAGAGGTGCCAGGAAATAGCTTCGCCTTCGCGATCCGGGTCAGTCGCCAGATAAAGGGTGTCTGCGGCTTTTAGCGCTTTGGAGATTTCTTGTACATGTTTTTGATTGCGATCAATGATTTGATATTTCATCGCGAAATCATGTCCGGTATCGACTGCTCCTTCTTTGGGGATCAGGTCGCGGACATGGCCGTATGACGCCAAGACTTTGAAGTCTTTGCCCAAATATTTTTCTATGGTTTTAGATTTTGCAGGGGATTCTACAATGACTAGGTTTTTACTCATCAGTTAGTAAGCAGAAATAACGTCAATAAATTAAGGATTAGAAGTACCATGCCATCCAATTCGTCCGCAGAGAAAGTTTCGACAATGTTGACTGCTATCCGTAGAAAAAACAGTCGGAATGAAGAAACTTAAGGTAGCTAAGTTTGAGTGATTGCGTCGTGGCTGCTAGTAAAGTTAGCGACAAGACTTGTCGATTGGATGTTATGGAATCGCGTTTCTAATGTAAATATTCAGGAGCGAAGTCGTAAATAATATTCTCCATTCGTGAAAATGCAATTTCTTCATCCGGTAAACTCAATAATACCATCAGTACTATCCACTTGAGTTTTTCTAATGACAGGTCGTTGTCATCTAATGCCATAGCACGATCAATCACTAATTCACGGTTGGCGGAGTTCAAAATCTCATTTTGTTCCAAATAAATTAAAAAATTTTGGCATTCAATATTGAGTTTAGCCTGCTCTTGCGCACAAAAAATTCGAAAATTAGGCGTCATTTTTGCGGTAATCAAACGCTGCACACCCAAGGATTCTAGCCAATCGAATGCTTTATCTACTTCTATTTGTTCAAAACCAGCTTCCATTAACTCCCGACGAATATTCTCAGTATCCATAGAATCATTAAATTCTTCATTGTCCATGTAGTTTTCAAACAAATAAATTAATACGTCAAATATATCTTCTTTCATATGGTTCATTTAATTCGGGTATAACCGCCACCGGGTGCGGAGGTAATGTAGCCTTGAAGCTCTAAAAGCAGCAGCATCGAAGCGATTATTTCTACAGATTTACCCGTGTGGGTCACCAGCGAATCGATAGAAGTTGGGCTGTACATAACTAGATTCAATAGACTTTGTTGCTCTAGGTCAAGCATTGTTTGTTCTTCTTGCACAGGTAATTTATTATCTTGTTGATAATATTGACCTAACTCTTCAAGGATATCTTGGGTAGTCTCGACTAGCTTGGCGCCCTCCCGTATTAAGGCGTTACATCCCCGGGCCAAGGGGTTATGTATCGAGCCTGGAATCGCAAAAACTTCACGGTTTTGTTCTAATGCCAAGCGAGCGCTAATTAACGAGCCACTTTGTTGCGCCGCTTCTACCACCAGTAATCCTTGACATAAGCCACTTATAATGCGATTTCGCCGCGGAAAGTGGTTGGCTTGCGCGCCAGTTCCTGGGGGAAATTCCGAAATAATAGCTCCGTTTTGCAGGATTTCGGAAGCTAAAGGCTTATGGCACGCTGGATAAATTCTATCCAAGCCCGTACCCGCAACCGCGATGGTAAAGCCTTGCGCATCAAGTGCACCTTGATGACTGGCCGCATCAATGCCTAATGCTAGACCACTGGTGATAGTATAACCGCAATGGCACAAGGCTGCGGCAAAATCATGTGCAATTTGTTTGCCGTCAACACTGGGATTACGGCTGCCGACAATGGCAATTTGTGGGGTATGTAATAATTGTAGATTGCCGCGTACGAATAAAATGGGTGGAGGATTACTGATTTCCTTCAGTTGTTGTGGATACTCGGCGTCCTCGAGAGTAATCGCAAAATGCTTGGGTTGTTCTAGCCACGCTAAATCTGCTTCGATACGTGACCAAGCGGGATTTTTAATCCCTGCAATACTGCGTGCAGATAAGCCTAAGGCCTCTAAATTAAAATGGCTGTCCGTAAAGAGTTCAGTAGGAGAGGTGACTTGCAGAATTTTATGAAAAGTCAGACTGCCCACGCCTGGGGTGCGCAATAACGCCAACCAGTATTTTAATTCCTGCTGTGTACTCGGCATCACTATTTAGGGGTAATGACTTTATCTAGGAGGTGGATAGAGGTATTGGCTTGCATAATGAGGGCATAACTCACACGGGGAAAAATTCTGAAAATCATTAGCTTACCTGCGGTCTCATCCGGTAAAGACACTTTGGTAGTTGGGTCGATACTGAACGGATCTAGGATTTTTCGTCCGCGTTGATAGATATCCAGCACATGTCCAACCGCCAAACCATCTTCTGAGCCTTTATCTAGGGCGACAATATTGTATTGCCCGATTTGGGTCACCCCATCAACTATCCCAATAATCGCACCCTGAACAACTTTTTCTGGCGGGCGCGGACAGTAATTTAAGGTCAGTTCTTCGGGGCTGTCGGCAATCAAGCGATCACCACTATGAATTTCACTGCGCGATTTGGTAATCATTAACGTGGCAGGATCGCCAAATTTTTTAACGACGGCTTGGGCGATATATTTTGCTTCATACCCTAATTCTTCGGCAGTTTCGACATCTTGATAAACAGCACCTTGGCGATAAATGGTGTAGTTCACATGATTCGATTCGGTTAAATCGCGCACATACACGCCATCGCCACTGCCGACAATTAAGTGCTCTCCGACAAAATCGATCACATAGGCGGCATGTTCAATATCATCTTTACTCACCACTTTAGGGAAAGATAAGTAGGGCGCAATTTTTTTGTAAGGTATCAAAGGTATTGCCGTTGAGAGCGGATATTCCCGAATTTGGGGAATTAATTTTTGTTCTGTGAGTTTACCTGTCTGGCGTTGTCCTAAGCTGACGGCAGGCGTGCCACCTTCCATGCTAAAGACCAACAAGTCTCCTGGATAAATCAAATTGGGGTTTGCAATCTGCGCATTTATGCGCCAGAGACTCGGCCATTGTTCAGGACGGGATAAAAATTTACCAGCGATATCCCACAGGGTATCGCCTTCCACAACCCGATATTGCTCAGGGTGAGAGGCTTTAAGACTCAATGCCTCTTGGGCCGAGACGTGGATGCTTAAGCTAAATAATAGTGGGATTAGCCAGCCCGGTAGTAAGCGAATATGCATAGAAGTTTAGGTGCTCTTGATAAGGTTCGCAAAAATAGTTCTAGGATGTTTTAGGTCGATAGCGGGATTGGTCAAAAAACTCTCCTAAACAATGTCAGCTGAGTGGCTTAAGTTTTGTTTGCCATATTACTGGAAAACTTAAAATTTAATGCTTAACGTCTATGCACTCCGATCTGCAGCTAGCAAAAAACAGACTGTTTGAGGTTTCGCTATTTTATAACGAGAGTTAATCCTAGGTTAAAGCAATTCTTCAATTTTTCCGTTATTTTAGCTTGAGTTAATTGATTGTAGACTCTGAGCATAGCATTTTTGGTCGCTGCTGCAGTTAATTGCGCAGTGCTTTGATCAATAGCCTCGCTAACACTGTTCAGATATCGCTAAACCAGCTAAAATTCGGTTATTGAATATTATAGTGGAGAGTTTAGTGGGGATTTTAACAATTCTTGAGTTTCCTGATGAACGGTTACGCAAAATTGCTCAGCCTGTTGACGTGGTGGATAACAGTATCAAAACCTTAGTAGAGGATATGTTCGAAACTATGTATGCCGCTCAAGGCGTCGGTTTGGCGGCAACGCAAGTGAATGTGCAAAAGCGCATTATCGTGATTGATGTCAGTGAAAATAAAAATGAACCGTTGTGCTTGATTAACCCAAAGATTGTCAACCAATTGGGAAGCGCTGAGGGTAATGAAGGCTGTTTATCAGTACCCGGTTTTTTTGAGCCCGTCAAACGTGCAGAACAAGTGTTGGTGCAGGCTTTAGATAAAGAGGGGCAGAGTTTTGAATTACAAGCAGAAGGTTTATTAGGCGTATGTATTCAACATGAAATAGATCATTTAGAAGGCAAATTATTTGTGGATTATCTATCGTCGCTTAAACGCCAGCGCATTAAGAAAAAATTAGAAAAAATTCATAAAGCAGAACAGCGATAAGCACATGAAAATTATTTTTGCGGGCACCCCCGAGTTCGCGGTACCCACTCTACGCATGTTATTAGCCTCAGAGCATAAACTCTGTGCCGTATACACCCAACCAGATCGCCCGGCGGGACGCGGACGCAAATTAACCCCAAGTCCAGTGAAGGCATTAGCATTAACCGCTGGCGTGCCAGTATTGCAACCTGAAAGCCTAAAAACGCCTGCAGCCATTGCAGAAATGCAGGCATTTGAGGCGGATTTATTAATCGTGGTGGCCTTCGGTATGATTCTCACCCAAGCCGTATTAGATATACCCAAACTTGGCTGTTTGAATGTCCATGGCTCAATCTTGCCACGTTGGCGCGGTGCGGCACCGATTCATCGTGCCATCATGGCTGGTGATACGGAAACAGGCGTGACTATTATGCGTATCGTGCGTAAGCTGGATGCTGGAGATATGCTGCACAAAGAATATTTAACCATTGGAGCGCACGATACCAGCAGCGATGTGCACGATAAATTAGCCGAATTAGGCGCAATCGGAATGCAGAAAGTGTTACGGCAAATCATAGAGGGGACCTTGCATGCCGAAGTACAGGATGAAGCCCAAGTCACCTATGCCGAAAAATTGCAAAAGCAGGAAGCTGAATTGGACTGGAGTCAATCGGCTGTGCAGCTGGATAGACAAGTAAGAGGGCTTAATCCTTGGCCTGTCGCCCAGACGGTGTTAAATGGGGAAGTACTACGCATTTGGCGCGCCAGTATTGTTGCAGGCAAAGCCAACCTTCCGCCAGGCAGTGTGCGCCGCGATGGACAATTACTGTTGGTTGCAACTGGAGATGAGTGGTTAAGCTTAGAAGAAGTGCAATTGCCCGGTGGTAAACGGCTGAGTGCAACCGTGTTTATGCAAGCGCATGCGATGCAGGGTGTCGTACTGGGGGGATAAAACCCGTGATAGTCCCCGTATGTGCAAACAAATGCGATTGTAAGGCTTTGAAATTGACTCTATACGCCCTTAGCGTCGTTGTAACAGCGCAGCAAGAGTCAATCAGGCGCATACACAAGTTATTGGCTAATCTTTAGCGAAGTTTTAACCTCAAACAGCAACCGCGTATCCACTTGCTGTAATACAACTTGGTAAGACTCACTCGCTACTTTTACACTCGGAATACTGACTAAGCCATCTTTAAAATGCACTAGCATGGCCTCAGCACACGTACCTGCAGCAACCAGATGATAATCCACGACTAAAAATTTTAGGCCGCCTTGGTCTATTAATTTTGCCCAATAATGCTGACCATTGAATTCAACATCTTCAAATGTAACTTCCTGACTTGCAGGAAAATATTGGGTATTAGTTTTACAGGAAGTTGCTGTAGTCGCTGGAGGTGTCGGCGTTTCAACGGGTTTAGGAGTAGTGGTATTGGGTTGCGTAGGTGTCGCAATAAAACTATGGCTTTTACCCGCGGTATCGTTGTACCAGCCAACCAGTTGGTCTTTGTTGTTAATGCCATTTACGTAAGTGGCACTCTTAGCCTCGGGAGCATTAATGGTGGTATAGCTACCTGCTTGATAAATAAAACCATGAATGCCCGTGGTATCTTTAAAAGTCCCGGTGACGCTATTTTTATTGTTTATGCCCGTGGGGGCCGTCGAATTTAAGTCAGCACCTGGAACATCCAAGGTCGTGTAGCTACCCCCTTTATACATAAAACCGTGTAGACCTTGATTATCTTGGAAATTTCCTACCACAGAACCTTGGTCATTAATCCCGACGGCACTGGTAGTCCCGGCTTTTGCATTAGGAATGTCTAAGGTTGTGTAGTTACCTGCATTATAAACATAGGCGTAGTTTCCATCTGCTTTTGAATACGTTCCTGCGATACTGCCTGAAGCATTAATCCCATTCCCGATTATACGGGTAATTTTAGTCGTTGTACTTAATGCAGTGGTGTCTAACACGTTAAACGCATTGCCATCATAAACAAAAGTAAAGACATTGAAAGGATTAAGATTGTAATAACCTACAATTTTGCCATCGTTGTTGATTCCTGTGGCTGTTGTTAAGCCTGTCGGGGTATTTGGTGCATCAAATGTTGAAAAAACACCGTCTCGGTAGCTAAAACCATGGTTGCCTCCTTGAGTTTCCCAGAAAGTACCTACAACTTCGCCAGCATCATTAATCCCTTTGGCTTGAGTTAGTCCGGCACTTGCTTTCGGATGATCGAATACAACATAACTATAGTCGTCACCAAAGCAAGCATTAATACATAACAGTAGGCTAATGGCTACTATTGTTTTAGGGTGCAGAGGGCGTGCGGTGCAATACATAAATGATTCCTCTTAAATTTTAAGATAAATTGCTAGACACTCATGTTTACAACTAAGACTAATATTTGCTAACGCAAATAATAGTGCTTATCGATGCTTTAATTTGAAGGGAGCAACTTGCCCATAGTTGAGAACATTGCAGTCGTTGTGTGCCGAGTGTGAGCAGGAGTACTTTTAGGATTTTTCGGTCTCAGTAAGTAAGAAGTCGGTAAATTTAGACTTCTTAAATTACCAACATTCAACCTAAACGCGAAAGACTTGGGTTAAGCTTGCTGCTTAACCCAAGTTGCGTGATTCTTGCTTATTTAGCCGAATAACGCTTGTGGCCCAAGTTCTTCAGGGGTACCCACTACGCTAATCTGAGCAATAGGTGTTTCAGCTGGCTCTTGTACCATTTGAGTATTCGCCCCTACTAAAGTTTGGAACCAGACATCGACCATGACGTGCGTTGCGCCATCTGCTGTGCTAAAGCTTGAATGCAAGGCTAAGTCATTGCCGTTTTGTTCTATATGGTTTTCTGTGGCATTCACATTTAACGACGCTATATTAAAGGCGCTCAGACCATGTAATTCTGAAGCTAAACTGATGCCATCACTATTCGTATCTTGCCAAATAAGTAATTTAGCAAAAATTGGATCAGCTGCATCAATCTTACCATCACTGTTGTTATCGTAGCTGGCCAAAGCTTCAAAGCCATTTTCTGCGCGAGTGCCATCAGGCAAGGAAGTTGCGTTACCAAAGAGTTCAGCACCGGAATCGATTTTGCCATCGCCATTAATGTCCAAAGCTAATAAGCCATCTTGCGCTGAAACCCAGCCAGTATTGACTAATTGGCCTGTGGCATTAATATCAAATTGGGTGCCGTTGGTGATCGCTGTGGTTTGCACACCATCGCCATCAAGGTCGAGTACTAAAGGGCTAACTTGTTGAAATCCTATAGTGTGATCGCCAAACTTAATAGCTGGTCCTGCAGCAATTTTTACGTAATCTAAAACATTACCCGCGCTATCAACTTCTTGGTTATAAAGATCATAATATCCCATCCAACTACCTCCATATTGCACCCAGATGGTTTTATTCGCAGGAATCCAATACATGCCATTTGAGTCAGGTAAGACTTGGCTACTATCTGAAAGCATTACATCTCTATTAATTCCACCAAAATTAAATCCTATCATCAGACGTTCACTGCCATCTGTGTCAGTACTCGAACCACTCCCGACGAAGCGATATGTTTCATAATTGCCCCAGGGGTATACATAGCCAGCGTCATTTGGCAGTGAGTCACCCGCAGAGTTAGAATAAACCCATTGAGCTCCGACAGCTAACGTGCCCACATCTGCTTTAGGCGCAATATCAATCACCATTTTGCCGTTAGGATAAGTATTTCCATTGGT
>SXIZ01000199.1 GCA_005779525.1 Methylococcaceae bacterium | reverse complement strand
TTGAAATCAGATAACTATGAGTATTATCCTTACTGAAAATGCAGCAAAGCAAATCAAAAAGCAATTACAAAAACGTGGGCAGGGTATAGGTTTAAGACTGGGCGTGAAAAAATCGGGTTGCTCTGGTTTTGCTTACACCTTGGATTATGTAGACCATCTGGATTCGCAAGATCAAGTTTTTGAACAGCACGACGTCAAGCTAATAATTAAGACTGAAGACTTGCAGTATTTGCAGGGAATTGAGTTGGACTATCGGCGTGAAGGAATTAACGAAGCTTTTAAATTTAACAATCCCAATGTGGTTGGGACTTGTGGATGTGGTGAAAGTTTTGCCGTTTAAGATCCAAGGCGCTACTGAAAAATACAGTAGCGCCAACTGACATTATTCATGCAACCTCGATTAACGCAAACGGTTAACTTGTAAATCGTTTTTTGGCGTAGTGATATTGCTTAATACCGTGGCAGCACCAAATAAAACGGTAGAGACAATAAACTCTCCTGAAATAAAGCCAAATAAAGCTACCAAAGTAACCACACCAATCACGACATCTTTTTCTAAATTATACATTTTAGTCACCTGAAAATTATTACTGTAAAAAGTTAATCCCCAGCAGATTTTTTGCTTAAGGGTAAGACCATCCTGATTGAAAATAACTATAGAACAAAAATAATAACCGACTAAAACTGTCGTGTATATTTGTGAGCAATTTCGCAAACTTATGCTGCAAGCCTTGCTGCATAAGGCGTGCAGCAAAAACCTACCTGAGCGCTAAGTAGGTAAGTCTTGCGTAAATAACTGCTGATGCGTTGCTTTATCGGCCAGTCCTGGACGCGCACCCATCTGGGTACAACATAACGAACCAGCCGCGCTGGCGTAGCGCAAAATCTCTTGCCAACCCAGTCCGCAACTCAGCGCGGCGGCGAAAGCACCATGAAATGCATCTCCTGCACCCGTACTATCGACACAATTAATCTGATACGCAGAGAGTCGCCCGTGTTCTACTCCCCGACGCCATATCAGTCCACGTTCGCCCAGGGTAATAACCACTGCAGGTGCAAGTTCGGCTAACTGTTGCAGCGCAGTGCTTGCATCTCCCGCAAACTGGCAGGCGAATTTTTCTGAACAGACGAGATAAGTCACCTGCTGCATTAGCATACGGGTACCCGTGTGTAATGAGCCAGCATCTAATACCGTTGGAATATTGCGTTGCGTGCAGTTCGCTAGAGATGCCAGTGATAGGTTGGGTTCATGCCCATCAAATAAGACGGTTTTGGGGGTTAGCTTTGAAAAATCCAGCGCAGTTGCCGCGAGCGCTTGAGTTTCGCCTTTAAAATTAATGAGGGCCCGCTGTCCATTTGGCTTGACCAAAATAGTCGATAAGGGCGTGGGTGAGCTGCCACGCACAATGTAATCGCAATTTACTCCCGCGGCGGCTAATTCTTGTAAATGTTTATCACCATAAAGATCCTGGCCTAAATATCCGGCAAAGGCGGAATTCAGGCCTAAGCGTGCCACTTGCACTGCGGCATTAGCTGCAGGCCCACCACCGCACGCCATAAATTCGTCGGCAACCACTTTTTCATCACTTGCCGGATGCTGAGCGACGCTAAAAATCAGGTCATACGCCGCATGGCCGATACACAAAACATCAATTATTGGGGAGGAAAGCATAACTCTGACAAACAATACTCAATATTGAACTCACGGTTGCCTAAGCACCGTGAGTATAAATCCGCATTCTGGTCAAGCCAGTTAGCGCTTTGGGGTAAACTAAATTAGACCTAGTTTTTTATAAAATCGTAAAAATTGTTGAACTTACCGATTAAGGTCATTTTATTGCCTTCTTTACTTTCTAAGCTGAAGGTCTCAAACTTATCTGGCCGCCCTAAAATAGCAATTTTTAATTTGCCTTCTTCAACGGTGTAATCTACGGGTGCTTGATCGTAGAAAGTACCTTCACGCGGTATATGTAAAATAGTCACTTGCCCATTTTTAAAGATCCACGTGTCTTGTCGGTCCATGGCTTTTTTAGCGTCGCCATTTGCGCGGGTTTGTAATAACTTCCAATTGCCTTCAAGATCAGTTTTTGATCCCAGAGGAATTTCTGCATAAGCTGCATTGACAGATAAAGCGCTGAATACTAAACCTGCTATTATTTTAATTAGTTGCATACATTACTCCTCATTGATTGAAATATACGGCAATAATTGTACTCCTTTGTGTGGGTATATTAGCAACTAATAATTTAAGCGCACGCGTATTTACGTGTGATGAACATTCACGACTGAGTAAATTCAAGTCCGTGCCAATTTCATGGAGGATTGCAGGCGTTTGGACCATCCGGCGCCTTTTAAAATTAAGGGTTGCTCAAAGTAGTGAAAAGATAGTGCAGAAAATAAAAAAACCAGCAGCACATAACTCAGCGTTCTCACTAAAGACGCGGGTAGGTAGTCTGAAGTCGCTAATTCTTGCCATAAATAGATGGAATAGGAAATTCGACCAAAATAACAGGTTAAACGATGCTGAAAAATTTTTTTGAGCCAAACATACTGAAGCGGCGTCCCGAAGATCATCAGTGGGATTAGGATAGGATAGAGGCAGGTTTTGGCGTAGGTCTCCGCTACTTTCGAGAGATTCGCCATACACAGCAATAACACGATAGGCAACACCAGCCAAACCCCCAAGGGCAGATTGAGATAGCGTTGTAAGGTGGACTGCGGTATCAGTGCGGTATAACAGCCGACTAACATAAAATTAAAATACATGGTGAAGTCTGCGAGTAATTTAAGTTGATTAAATCTGGCGTAGACAGACATTAACAGCAAGCTGCCAATTGCCATTTGCAGGCGTTGACTGGGTTTGGCAGGTGCTAGCCAAAGAAAAATGCCCGGAAAAAGCAGATAAAACTGTTCTTCATATGCGAGGGTCCAAGTGTGCCCTGCAAACCAGGAGCATTCTTGCGGGAAAGGCATGTTGCACAGAAAAAAGAAGGCGGTTAAAGCCTGTTGTCCATTGATATGAATTACACCGTAGGCATTTAAAATCACTAAACAGCACAAATAGAGCCATAAGGGTGGCAGGATGCGGCATGCCCGGCGTACATAAAATGCTGATAAACAAATCTGCCCGGTAGTGGCGTGTTCCTGTACCAAGCCTCGGCAAATCACAAATCCACTTATCACAAAAAAAATCAGAACCCCGAGTTCACTCAAGCGATCCAACAATAAGCTATAGGCTTCCACCCACGGTAGATTTACGCCGCTAAAAATAAGTACATGCGCTTGGATTACCATGAGTACGGCTAGAAAACGCCAGCAATCTAAATAGGCGAGACGACTCGTGTGATTCGTTGGTGAGTTTTCCACTAGAACACCTTTTATCAGTAGGGAAACGGTTTAAAATCCAGAATAATATGCGCTATAAAGCTAAACTACAGCGATTGCTATGCAATAATAGACCACTCTGTTAATTTTCTTCTGAGACATGTGCATAATGTTATTCAGTCCCAGCCAAAAAATTGTCCTCGCAAGTAATAATTCTGGAAAAATCAACGAAATTCAGGCGCTCCTGCAGCAACAGCTTATTGTGAAACAGGGTGATTTGCAGGTGCCGGAGGTAGAAGAGACCGGAAGCACGTTTGTGGAAAACGCCATTCTAAAAGCCCGCAATGCTGCACAACATTGTCAGCTCCCTGCGTTAGCGGATGATTCTGGACTCGTCGTAGATGCCTTACAAGGCGCACCTGGCGTTTGGTCGGCACGCTACGCTGGTGTAGGGGCAACAGATGCCCAAAATAATGCAGCCTTGTTGAAGGCTTTAGCAGAGGTGCCGGAAGCCGAGCGTAGCGCACGCTTTATCTGTGTGATAGTGTTGTTCCGCCATGCACTTGACCCGACGCCACTGATTGCTCAAGGAGTGTGGGAAGGCCGCATATTAACGGCGGCGCAGGGTAACAATGGTTTTGGCTATGATCCGCTGTTTTGGGTGCCGGAACAGCAATGTGCCTCAGCAGAATTGCCCTTTGCGGTTAAAAATGCGCTGAGTCATCGTGGGCAAGCTTTGCGTCAACTCGCTGCTTTAATGCAATAGCAATTCCTATGCAAGTCATTCACGCAGTTGCAAGTCAGTTTGTAGCACAGCAGGACATCATCGATATTAGTGTTTTGGGTAATGGCTTAATCAATGATACGTATTTGGTGCGCTGTTCTTCGCATACTTGGGTATTGCAACGCCTAAATCGGCAGGTTTTCCCCCAGCCGCAGTTAATCTTGGCCAATTTACAGCAATTGAGTCGGCATCTATCCAACAAGCCGAAGTCAGACGTTAAATTATGTTTACCAGCGCTGTTACCCACATTACAGCAGCAAAGTTGCTATATTGATTCTCAGCAAGAATGTTGGCGTGCGTTAAGCTATATCCCTAATAGCTTTAGTAAAGAACGTCTAAGCTCGTTGGCAGATGCAGAACAGATCGGTTGGGGCTTGGGACAGTTTCACCGCTTATGCAGTGATCTTGCGGTTGACAATCTAAGCGATACTTTGCCTGGGTTTCATATCACCCCGGAATACTATGCGCAGTATCAAGTGGCACTAGAGGGTGCTATAGCAGTAGAAAAGGATGCTGAATATCACTATTGTTGTCAGTTGATTGCCGCACAAGCAGAGCATCTGAGTATTTTAGAAGCAGCCAAACAACGCGGGGAGCTAAAAGTCCGCATTATGCATGGCGACCCCAAAGTGAATAATTTTTTATTTGCCCAAGATACGCAGCAAGTGATTAGTTTAATTGACTTGGATACCGTTAAACCTGGTTTGATACATTATGATTTAGGGGATTGCTTACGCTCCAGTTGTCATAATGAGCAGACTCACCATTTTGAGCTGGAAATAGGCGCGGTTATTTTACAAAGCTACCTGCAGCAAGTGCGCGAATTTATGACTGCGGCGGATTATGAATATTTGTACCCATGTATGCAATTAATTCCCTTTGAGTTGGGTCTAAGGTTTTTTACCGATTATTTACAAGGTAATCGGTATTTCAAAGTGAGTAGCCCTAAGCAAAATTTAGAGCGGGCCGTGTCGCAATTCCAATTGTTTCAGAGTATTCAGCAGCAACGCCCCCAAATTGAAGCGTTGATCAAAACTCTGAGTTAACCTTTGCCGCGCGTGCGGGTGGGGGATTTTTCTTTGCTTTGGTCTATCGTTTGTAAACGCTTTTCCGCAAATTCAATGATTAAACCTGCAATATCCAATTGGCTGGTTGTTTCTATGCCTTTTAAGCCCGGTGAGGAGTTTACTTCCATCACCACTGGGCCATGATTCGAACGCAGTAAATCTACGCCACAGACATTTAATCCCATAATCTTGGCCGCGCGAATGGCGGTAGAACGTTCCTCGGGGGTCAGGCGGACTTGCGTAGCGCTACCACCACGATGGAGATTTGAGCGAAATTCGCCTTCGACACTTTGGCGTTTCATTGCAGAAACTACTTTATCGCCAATAACAAAACAGCGAATATCGCTACCACCGGCCTCTTTGATAAATTCTTGCACCATAATATTCGCTTT
>SXIZ01000198.1 GCA_005779525.1 Methylococcaceae bacterium | reverse complement strand
TTCTACGCCTATGGCAGTATAAAGAATTACAAGGTTCTTTATGTTTTCGTGGGCTTGGCTATATTGAGTACTGCTAGACCTTGATAAATTTAATTATATAAAAATTATTTAGGTAATAAAAAAGCAGATATCTATGCTTAATCACTATATGTAGCTGTTACCCCACGAGATCAGAAAGAGTCAAGTACAAGCAGCTTCACTTAAGCAATAAGTAAATTATCATTTAATATGCTGATGTCTCAAGTAAAATAAAATGCAACCGAACTTTTATAGATAATTCTCAAAGGAGAAAATATGGAACTTTCAATAAGTGATGAAAAAACCAAACAATTACTGACTGAAGTTATCATTGAAATGGCTAAGTCAAAACGAGAAGTTTTATATGAAGTCATTTTGGATGCTTTGGAAGAAGTAGGTTTGGCTAATGCTATTGCTGAGGGTAGAAGCAATAATTATGTTGCAGAAGCTGAAGTTCTCGCAGTGTTAAAAACAGATGTAAAGTGAAGGTAAAGTTTGAAGCTAGATTTGCGAAGGATATCCGCGAGATTACCAATCCAAAGCTTAAGGATAAAATTATAGCTGTAATTGATGCATGCAAAGTTGCTGTTAGTTTAGCTGAGCTCAAGCAGCTTAAAAAAATGCAGGGTTACGATACGTATTATCGTATTCGGATAGGTGAATATCGAATTGGCATCGAAGTTATTGACGATGAAATTATTTTTACCCGATTTTTACACCGAAAAGATATTTATAAATATTTTCCACGTTGATCTAGGAGAGTAACTTTGTGGTCAAAATCACCCAACTTTCACAACTCGATTTAGCCCAAACCTATAGCTATGCCGATTATATCCAATGGCAGATTAATGAAGCTATTGAATTAATTAAGGGCAAAATAACTTTGATGTCGCCTGGGCCAAATGTTAAACATCAGCGCATCTCGGCAGATTTATGCGGGATGTTGTATAACTATTTTAAACATAAGCAATGCCAATTTTACGCTGCACCGTTTGATGTTCGACTGTATGATAGAAAGAAATCAGTATTAAATAGCAGCGAAATTTATACCGTGGTACAACCAGATTTATGTGTGATTTGCAATCCTGAAATCTTGGATGCACAAGGATGTAATGGTGCGCCGGATTGGATTATTGAAATTCTTTCCCAAGGAAATTCCAAGCGGGACATGCAGATTAAATTTCAACTATATCAGGAAAGCGGTGTGCACGAATATTGGCTGGTATATCCAGAACATCACGCTATTCATCAATTTGTTTTGCAGGAAAATAAACAGTATCAATTGACGCAGATGTATGCCGAAGACGACGTTGCAACTCCACATCTATTTCCCGACTGTGCGATAGAATTGACTGAAGTTTTTGGAACCTGGGCAGCTGAATAATGAATTTCATTGTTAAGATTAAATGAACAAAACAATATCAACAACGAGCATAACCTTATGATTATTAATGGTGTATCCATAGATGCCACGTTCGCGGAGGCTTTTCCGATGAAAGCCACGCGGGCGATTATCACTGCCCAACACGAAAAATGGGCCATGATTTCTGCGCAAGCCATGACCGGATTTGCCACATCCGTGATTGCCTGTGGCTGTGAAGCAGGCATTGAGCGGGTGTTAAGCCCAGACGAAACCCCGGATGGCCGCCCGGGTGTGGCCATTATGATTTTTGCTATGGGCGGCAAAGGTCTGGCAAAACAATTAGAAACCCGCGCAGGGCAGTGCGTATTGACCTCCCCTACTTCGGCATTATTTGCAGGCATTGATGGCGGCACGCGTATCGCTTTAGGTAAAAACCTTCGCTATTTTGGCGATGGCTTTCAAGTGTCTAAACTGATAGACGGTAAACGTTATTGGCGCGTGCCCGTGATGGATGGTGAATTTTTGACCGAAGCCACCACGGGTCAGGTCGATGCCGTCGGTGGCGGTAACTTTTTAGTTCTGGCTGAATCTCAGCCGCAAGCCCTAGCTGCGTGCGAAGCAGCCATTGACGTCATGCGTACGGTCCCCAATGTGATTATGCCATTCCCTGGCGGGGTGGTACGTTCGGGTTCTAAAGTAGGCTCAAAATATAAATCGCTCGGTGCATCAACTAACGATGCTTTCTGCCCAACGCTTAAGGGTATGACGGCCACGGAACTGTCGCCTGAAATTGAATCGGTGATGGAAATCGTGATTGATGGCTTGAGTAAAGCGGATATTGATAAAGCCATGCGTGTTGGTATACAGGCGGTCTGCGACTTGGGTGCCGCCAACGGTATTAAACGTATTAGTGCGGGCAATTACGGCGGTAAATTAGGCCCATTCCACTTTCATTTACAGGAGATTATGGCGTGAGTGCATTAACTTTTACTTTAAGACATCGCCCAGAACAGCGCGTGGATATGTCACCCTTGAGCTGCCATTTACTGCAAGGTTTGGAACCCAGCGAGATTGGCGCGCTAACGTTACAAGTGGGGAAAGCCAAAGTACGTGTCGATGATCTCTTTACCTTAAGTGGTTTTGATACCCAAAATATCATCATCAAAAATAGTTTTGCTAAATTGGATTATATTGCGAAAGACTTGGAAGCGGGCAGTGTACGTGTGGAAGGTGATGCAGGTGCTTATCTGGGGTTAGGCATGAAAAATGGCGAAATCCGGGTTTCAGGTAACTCAGGTATTTTTACCGCTGCGGAAATGAAAAAAGGCTTTGTTTTAATCGAAGGCAACGCAGGTGACTTTGTCGGCGGCGCGTTACCCGGCAATAAAATGGGGATGAAAGGCGGCACGGTGCTAATCAAAGGCAACGCAGGTGAACGTGTCGGCGACCATATGCGCCGGGGCAATATTCTGATTGAAGGCAATGCAGGTGATTATTGTGGCTCCAGGATGACCGCGGGCACCATTGCGGTGATGGGACACACTGGCAAATTTCTAGGCTATGCGATGCGTCGTGGGACTTTATTGCTATGGCAAGCCCCCCAACTCATGGCCACCTTTAATGATTGCGGTGCCCATACCTTGGCATTTTTACCAATATTGTTTAATTCTTTCAAAAAATTAGATAGTCGCTTTGCGGATAGTGGCTTACATTTTAACCGGGTACAGCGTTTTGCAGGCGATATGTCTGATATGGGGCGGGGTGAAGTTTTAGTTAAAATTTAACAGCATCGACTAGAGTAGCGACTGCCCTACTCTAGTGGCTTCACGCTTAATGACTGACACTATGTTGTAAGGAGATTACAGATGACTCTTGAACTAGATACTGAAACTGAAGCCAGAATCCATGAATTGGCTGAACGCGAACAAATAAGCACTACGCAACTGATTAAAAAATTGCTCAGTACTTATAGTACAAGTGACGCTGGCATAGAAGACCTTTTTAGCTGCGCAGGGATATGGAAAGATAGAGACATTAATCAAGAAAGCATTCGAGCAAATGCTTGGTCACATGATTCTGTGTGATACGAATATTTTTATTGAACTATTCAAAGGTAATATTGCGGTAATTCAGCAACTATATGCAATTGGGGCAAAAAATATTGCCATTAGTGTCATAAGTAAAGCCGAATTGTTCTATGGTGCACGAGACAAGCTTGAACTCGCCCATATCGCCAAGCATTTGGAACAGCTGCAATGCTATCCTGTTACTGAGCTAGATTCAGCTTTGTTTATTCGTCTCATGCAGGAATATTCACTGAGTCACAAGTCATCCATACGAGACATGCTTATTGCTGCAACAGCTATCAACCAAGGTTTAGAGTTGTATACTCTAAACGCTAAAGACTTTAAATTTATTTCTGCTATCCAATTGTACTACCCTGAAACATGAGTGCTATCTAGTTTGGTAGCGCTCAAAATTCAGGGCTTACAGTCTAAATAATTCGATATTCCGCAGAACGCGCATGAGCAGTCAAACTTTCACCACGCGCCAAAATAGAAGCTACTTTACCTAATTCACTGGCACCGCTTTCAGAGCAATTGATTAGACTGGAACGTTTTTGGAAATCGTACACCCCTAACGGTGATGAAAAGCGTGCAGTGCTGGAGGTGGGCAGCACATGATTTGGCCCAGCGCAATAATCGCCTAACGCTTCCGCAGTATAGCGCCCCATAAAAATCGCCCCAGCATTGCGAATCAAGGCACACAGTTCACTGGGATTGGCGACGGACAATTCTAAATGCTCCGGCGCAATACGATTGGCCACCTCGGCAGCAACTGTTAAATCCGGCACCAAAATCAAAGCACCACGCGTGCTTAATGATTGGCGGATAATCTCCTGCCGCTCCATAGTGGGTAACAACGTGTTGATACTGGTCGCGACACGCTCTAAAAACGCTGCATTATCGGAAATAAGAATAGCTTGCGCATTCTCATCGTGTTCTGCTTGCGAAAATAAATCCATGGCGATCCAATCAGGATCCGTTTGGCCGTCACAGATAATCAAAATTTCCGAAGGACCAGCAATCATGTCGATGCCGACTTGCCCGAACACTAGTTTTTTCGCAGTCGCGACATAAATATTACCCGGCCCTACAATTTTATCGACCGCGGGAATCGTTTCCGTGCCATAGGCCAGTGCCGCCACGGCTTGCGCACCACCTATCGTAAACACCCGGTCCACGCCTGCAATATGGGCAGCCGCTAAAACCAACGCATTAGTTTCGCCATCTGGCGTGGGTACGACCATGATTAATTCACCTACCCCCGCTACTTTCGCAGGAATCGCGTTCATCAATACCGAAGAGGGGTACGCCGCTTTGCCACCCGGCACATATAAGCCTGCTTTATCCAATGGGGTAATTTTTTGACCTAATAACGTGCCATCAGCTTCGGTAAATTCCCAAGAGGTGAGCTTTTGTTGTTCCGCATAAGCTCTCACGCGTGTGGCTGCCGTTTCTAGGGCTTGCTGCAAGGCTGGCGACAATCCTTCCCACGCAGCTTGTAACTGCTGTTTAGGTAACTCTAAAGCACGCGCATCATCGAATTTGCAGCGATCAAAGCGGTTGGTATACTCAATGACGGCTGCATCTCCACGTTTTCGTACCGCTGCGATAATCTCCAACACCTGTTTTTGGATTTCAAAATCATTTTCTTCATCCCACGCCAGAAGTTGCGTAAGTTGTTGGGCAAAATTGGCAGCGGTGCTGTCTAGACGTTGAATTATGGGTTGGGTCATAAGTTTGCCTGCGAGCGTTGTGCGAGGGTAATTTTAAACTGATCAATTAAAGCCTGGATATCTTGATGCTTCATTTTCATCGCGGCTTTATTGACAATCAGGCGAGAACTTATGTCCATAATTAAATCGCGTGGCTCAAGTCCATTGGCTTTTAAGGTATTACCCGTATCCACTAAATCGACAATACAATCGGCCAGACCAACTAAGGGCGCAAGTTCCATCGAGCCGTACAATTTGATAATCTCAGCTTGAATACCGCGACTTGCAAAATAACTTTGCGCAGTTTTGACATATTTAGTCGCCACGCGCACCCGTTTTGGAATTTCCAACATATCTTTCGGCGTCGCAGTCATTAAACGACAAGCCGCAATTTTTAAATCTAAGGGTTCATAAAGACTTTCGGCACCATGTTCCAATAACACGTCTTTGCCAGCAACACCAAGATCGGCAGCGCCATATTCAACAAAAGTCGGTACGTCCGTGGCACGAATAATTACTAACTGCACATCCGGCCGGGTGGTTGCTAAAATCAGTTTACGACTGGTTTTAGGATTGTCTAGCGGGACGATGCCCGCCGCTTCCAATAAAGGTAAAGCATCTTCGTAGATTCTGCCTTTTGATACAGCAATGGTCAGCATGAATAAACCTTATCGTCTCGCTTTCAGATAATTAACGTGGAACTCGGCGTATAGTCGCGCCGAGTTGCGACAGCTTCTCTTCGATATGATCATATCCACGATCAATATGATAGATTCGATCAACTAAAGTCTCGCCACTCGCGACTAAGGCCGCTAAAACTAAACTTGCAGAAGCACGTAAATCGGTGGCCATCACGGGTGCAGCCGTCAGTTGCGTGACCCCTTTACAGATAGCAGTATTGGACTCCAGTTTAATATCGGCACCCATACGTTGCATTTCTTGGACATGCATGAAACGATTTTCAAACACCGTTTCGGTAATAATCGAAACACCGTCGGCAATACTGTTCATCGCCGTAAACTGCGCCTGCATATCCGTTGGAAACGCTGGATAAGGCGCGGTGCGTACCGAAACCGCTTTTGGGCGCTGGCCATGCATATCTAATTCGATCCAATCCTCACCACAGCTTATATCTGCACCCGCTTCACGTAATTTATCTAACACAGCATCCAATGCTGCAGGACAGGTGTTTTTCAACTTGATCCGGCCACTGGTGATTGCGGCGGCAACCAAATAGGTGCCTGTTTCGATGCGATCGGGCATGACATTGTAATGCACGGATTCCACGCCCAATTTTTCTACGCCTTCAATCACTAACACATCAGTCCCGATGCCAGAGATTTTAGCGCCCATAGCATTGAGAAAATGCGCCAGATCATTAACTTCAGGTTCGCGTGCCGCATTTTCGATAATTGTAGTACCTTCGGCTAATGCCGCCGCCATCAATAAATTTTCAGTCCCGGTCACGGTGATTTTTTCCAACACTAAACGACAACCTTTTAAACGTTTACATTTAGCATGAATAAAACCATTCTCCACTTGAATGGTTGCGCCCATTTTTTCGAGACCACTGATATGAATATCTACAGGACGACTACCAATGGCACATCCTCCGGGTAAGGAGACATGGGCTTCGCCAAATCGAGCGAGTAAGGGTCCTAAAACCAAAATCGAAGCCCGCATGGTTCTGACTAACTCGTACGGCGCCTCGTAATTTTTTATGTAACTGGAATCGACTTCGATATTCATTTTTTCGTCGACAACCAAACGAATGCCCATACGCCCGAGCAATTCCATCGTAGTAGTAATATCCTGCAAATGCGGAACATTACCAATGCTGACGGGCGCTTCGGAGAGTATAGTCGCGGCCATAATAGGCAAGGCAGCGTTCTTCGCTCCAGAGATTCTGATCTCTCCATTGAGCGTAGCACCGCCTTTAATAATTAATTTGTCCATGATTATTTGGGTGTGGGTAAGGTTTACAAGAGTTGCAAATACTGTTCAAACCCGCTTAACTTTGCGAGTGATTGCAACTGGTGTGGAATATTTTCCAAATGCAGTTTTGTGCCGTTAATTTTGCTGGTTTTTAGCCATTCGAGCACCAGCGCTAAACCAGCACTATCTGTTTTCCCAAGATATTGCAGGTCTATAGAAATATTTTTAGCTGAATCGATGAATTTACAGTGCTCTAAGGCTTTTTTATCCAAGGTAGCAAAGGTCAAATCCCCTTTAATAATAAAATGTTCGGGGCTGATTTCACTAATTTCCAACTTGTGGTGTGTTGATTTACGATAGGCTCGCATTATTTATCAGCTGATTTTTTAAACAAAAACTGCCCCAAGGCTTGCTCTAAAATGATCGCCGATTGGGTAATATCAATTTCACTGTTGTCCGTCAAATTATCATCCAGTCCACCTGGTTCCAAGTTGACATATTGCTCCCCTAACAAGCCTGCAGTAAAAATACTGGCCGTCGTATCGGATGGAATATTGGTATAACGTGCTTGGATTTTCATCTCCACTTTAGCACGGTGATCGGTATCCAGGCTGATACGGCTCACTTGACCAATTTTGACCCCAGCCATGGACACGGGCGATTTAATTTTTAACCCCCCTGAATTTTGAAAATGTGCCGTGACCGTAAAGGTATCCTCATCGACAAATGAACCAAGATTACTAATCTGCATCGCCAGAAAAAACAGCCCAATAATGCCGGAAGCGACAAATAACCCCACTAATGTATCCTGAGTAGGCGAATGCTGCATGTTAATGGTCTCCAAACATAAGTGCAGTTAAAATAAAATCTAATCCTAAAATGGCAAATGCTGAATTTACCACCGTACGCGTTGTTGCTCGGCTCACACCTTCGGAGGTTGGGACAGTGTCGTAGCCTTCAAACAACGCAATCCAAGTGACCGTAAAGCCAAATACCAGACTTTTGATCACACCATTAATAACGTCATCTCTGAAATCAATTTTTGCCTGCATTTGCGCCCAGAATGCTCCATTATCCACTCCTAACATGCCTACGCCGACTAAATGCCCACCAAAAATGCCTATGCTACTGAAGAGCACTCCCAAAATTGGCATAGAGATAATTCCCGCGAGAAAACGTGGGGTAATAATACGTTGTATGGGGTCGACAGCCATCATTTCCATACCTGATAATTGTTCTGTCGCTTTCATCAAACCAATTTCAGCAGTTAATGCTGAGCCTGCGCGTCCCGCAAATAATAATGCGGTCACCACCGGACCCAACTCGCGGACTAATGACGCGGCAACCATGACCCCTAATGACGCCTCTGCGCCAAAATCTGAGAGCGTGTAATACCCTTGCAAACCTAACACCATCCCGACAAACAATCCAGAAATGGCAATAATTAAAAAGGATAGCACCCCGACTGAATACAATTGGTTAACCAATAATCTTGGGCGCAGCAGAATACTAGGAATACACTTTAGAATATGGCCTAAATAAAAACTACTCCGACCCAGTTTGCTAAAACTGGCTAACGTCGTTTGCCCCAATTTTTGGATTAATTGCAGCATATAGGGCTCAATGAATAGTTAGTGTTGTGCATTTGAGAATAAATCATCGATATAGTCTGGGGCTGAATAATGAAAATGCACGGGGCCATCCGCGTCACCGTGCATAAATTGTTGCACCCATTCAGATTCTGATTGTTGAATTTGTGCGGGGGTACCGTGATCCACCACCTTACCCTCTGAAATAATATAAATATAATCCGCTATCGCCGACGTTTCTTGTACATCATGCGAAACAATAATACTCGTTAATTGCAGCGTGGTGTTCAAGGCTTTGATCAAATGTAATAACACTCCCAACGAGATGGGATCTTGGCCCGTAAAGGGCTCATCATACATAATCATGGTTGGGTCTAAAGCAATGGCTCGTGCCAACGCTACCCGTCGAGCCATGCCGCCGGAGAGTTCGCTGGGCATTAAATTTCGAGCACCGCGCAAGCCAATGGCTTGTAATTTCATCAGCACCAGCGTCCGAATCATCGACTCCGGCAACTGGGTATGCTCTCTTAGCGGAAAGGCTACATTTTCGAAAACATTAAGATCCGTTAACAATGCGCCACTTTGGAAAAGCATGCCCATTTTTTTACGCAGTTCATACAACTCCGCCAAGGCTAACTGATGCACATTTTGACCATCAAATAAGACCTTACCCGAATTTGGCGTCAGTTGCCCACCGATGAGTTTAAGTAGCGTAGTTTTACCCGTACCGCTTGGCCCCATAATCGCAGTGATTTTGCCGCGTTCAAAATCCAAAGAGATATTGTCGAAAATTTTTTTATCGCCCCGAAAAAACGTCAGGTTTCTGACTGAAACTAAATGTTGATTGGGTCGCGTAGTGTTTTCCATGCCTGTGGGTTGTTGGGTGACTATACTGCTGTAAAACGTTCTATTGTCTATGAAGCCTAGCGGTAAAGTCAAGATATAGCATCACAGTACTCTGATAGATTTCTGCTTTCGTTAACAAACTCCGCTTTTTATAGCGGTGTTAACCCGAATTTTAAGCAGATAGACATTTTGACAAAACTGTAAATTTTAACAGCGTATCTAGACTCGATATCCCTGGCAGGGATTCAGCAAGCGGCTTTTCGCTGAATTTAGGATTGCATAAAAAAAGCAGTTGCATGGTAAATGCAACTGCTCTGTTTTATTAAGCGGTCTAAATTTTAATTTGCACAGCCAGCTGATTTTAATAAATCGGCAAACGCCCCCACATCTTCTAACAGCCCACGACTATTCAGATAGTAAACATGATTATCTTGAGCAGAGACGCCCAGATAAGATTTTGTATCCGCGTAATAACGATAGGTATAAGGCAGTTTGACCAGCGTGTTACTGTTTGCGGGTGCAAAAGAAGCCGCATATTTGGTTTCTGCCCAATTTAATAAACACTGAATCGGAGGCGTTGCATTAACGGCCGGGTCAATTTCAAAGCTAAAGATTTCTTGCACCGGATTTTTTTTAGCATCGTATTCTAAAGCAGCATTTTGGGCGGTAGCATAAATTCCAAAACTAGTCACTTTTAAACTGCCGCTAGCACTGACGTCCAAGGCGTTATAATTAAACGTATCCGGGCTAAAAAAATCCACCGCAGTCACAGTTTTACTCACATTGGGATCGTTCAAGCGTTTAACGTTTTTTAGTCCTGGATAGCCTTGCAGGCCCATAGGCTCGATACCCGCAGCCGTTTGCGCATTGACTAAGCTATCGGCATATTGTTTCGCCATGGCAAAACTGTGATTAGTGATTAAATCAGGACCCGTTGCCCCTAATGGACCTGCGACAATTTCAAAGGTATAAGGGACTTTAACATAACTGGCTTGCTTTTCAGTTTCACCCGTGGGTGAATAGGTCAATTCATTAATGCGGTTTTGATGATCATCGGTACTCAGAAACACAACGTTGGTAATTTTGTGATCCGCAATAAATTTTAATAAGGCGTTACGTTCTGCGCGGTAGCCCCCTTGCCAAGCTTTACCACCATCGGAATTAGGTGGTGCATAGCTAGAAACAACACCGTTCGCGTCAGCACCAAAATATGGTAAATTTTTTAGAGTTAAAGCACCACCAATCGGTCCGATCTGATCAATAGGATCAGAAATGGCAATAACTTTCCAGGTAATTCCAACAGTTTGAGCATTTAATAACTTCTGTTCAAGTTGCTCTAACTGCGTTTTACCTAACATGGTGCGGTTAGGATTATTAGCACGTGGCGCCGAGGTGTCGTCTGCATTGGCTGCAGTTTTAATTCGAATATCGCGGTAACTGCGATCATCGACATTAAAGAACAGCACATTTTTACCCCATTGTTGCTCCATAAACAATTGCTTTGTGCCATGCGTACGTGCATCCTGCGGAGCGTTAACCGTGCCACGGTCAGCAATCGGCTGATAATTTAAATACACTTGTTGCAGGGTTTGAAAACCTTCGCTTTGGTTAATAAAGCTGCCGCTAGTATTGACATCATTAGCGGCGACTCTAGCATCCACACCAGCACCCGTAGGCATATCACCCACTGCTCCACCTGCAGGCGCACCACCATTAATATATTGGCGATTACCCAGTTCGTGATTGTCATATAAGGTGTAGTTGCCTTGCGCGGCATAAAATGCTTGCAACCCTTTTTGCCCACCCTCATTGACGGGTAAAAATTGCTCACGATATTTTTTGGAGTAATCTGCAAATAATTGTGCTTTATTCGCGCCCGTAGCACTAGGTGCAGGGGTAGTTCCTGACAATGTCACTGAAGGTGAGTTATTCACGCCACCCGGATTACTTGCGTTCTCATAAATAACATCACCTAAATTCACAAAAAAATCGAATTGCTGAGCGGGTATCGTACTTGCTAAGGCATACGGACGCATCAAGCCATCCATATCTCCACTGAACGCAAGTCTCACTGGCGGTGTGGCTGTTGGTAGAGGCGCAGTTTTAAACCGACCCACTGTACTGAGCTCATTGGCTGGCCCCACAAATTGATAGTAATACACCGACCCAGCTTCCAAACCTGTTAACGCAACTTTGGCCGTGAAATCTTTACTGGCATCACTGACTAGATCTTGAATGGTAAGCGTACTTTTTGCCAATGCAGCAGGATCAGTCGCTAAGCGTAATGTTAATTTGACGGGCGCAGCCCCATCAACAGCACGTGTCCACACACACGCACTCGTGCTTGTGGCATCGCCCGCCGCAACACCAGTAAAACTCACAGCGGCATATGCCGATAAAGGCAAAATCACACTTGTTAAAATTGTTGCTTTTAAAAGGAATTTAGACGGAAATTGTTGCATAAGGCTGATGCTCAAAAGTTAAAATTAAACTGACCACACTGGGTTGGGAAAGCACCCGTGTTTCCACTACAGGATTTTAGAGTGGTAGCGTTACATCTTGATGATGTAAGTGCTTGCTCAAATCTGGGTATAGGCAAGAGGCATTAGCGACTATCACAAACATCACGCACAAATTTATACTGTGGCGGTAATTTGGTTCGATACCATAAGTAACAATTAAGCTCTATCAGAACCCGCCGCGGCTTCTAGCTCAGCCAATTCAGCAAAGGAATTAACATTCGTAAAGATGTGCGCACGATCACTAAAATCTACGCAAACAAGGGCTTGCTGCTGCAGCCATAGATGCATTTTGCGCTGTCCGCCCTGCAAAAAAGTTTGTAAATTTTCTGCTAACGGCGTGCGCATCGCCAAAAATACGGGCTGCAGACGCAGACCATCATGAGCTGCAGCCACAGTCATTTTTGAATCGTTGAGAGCCTGTAGCAAGCGCTGTAAATCCGCCGGAGTCACTAAGGGGGTATCGCATGGCATAACCAGTAAAATATCTGTGTTGACCGTGTGTAGGGCAGTTAAAATACCAGCTAAAGGTCCATCGAAATGTCCGAATTGATCAGAGAGCACCGGATACCCCCACTGTTGATAGCGCTCATGATTGCGGTTTGCGCTAATCAATATGGTGCCTGTGATGGACACTAGCGCCGTAATGGGATAACTGATTAAAGGGGCGCCGAGAAAGCTGACTAAGCCTTTATCCTGCTGTTGCATGCGCCGTGCTTGGCCACCCGCTAAGATCACCGCACTGACACTGTTGGAGGGAGCTAGACTATCCATAGATTATAAAATTCAGAGGTAGGATTTAATGTTTAAACATCTGGTGTTGGGTTGCTTGTTACTGCTGACCGCGTGTTCCCAGTTAGACAAGGCTGACAATTTACAATATTACCAAGTCGAAACTTCCAAACCTTATGCGGATGTTTTAGCGGAACTGGAAATTGCGATTGCTGAACATAATTTTCGCATTACTGGGCATAGCCGGGTGGGCAAAGTGATTCGCGAACGCGGTGCAGCAGACTATCCCGAATATGATACCTTGCAGTTTTGTAATTTAACACACGCTAAAACCGTGCTGGATATTTCGCCGCACGCGATTATGTATATGCCGTGTAATATTGTGGTCTATCAATTTGCTGGCAAAAATATTGTCAAAACCCATATGTTGCCTACTGATGGCGATAATGCAGAATTAAATCGATTTTTTCAACAAATGAATAACGAATTAAAGCAAATTGTGGATTTTGCGGTGGAACAGTAAAGCTTTTCGCGCTCTATAGCATTTTGAGAGTTACCCATCTTGCACTAAAAACTGCATTTAATAGACTGCTTTGCAACGACAGCAAAATTTGGCTAACTCCCCACAATTTTCAAGCACCCTTATCGGATAAATGGATAGTCTTCCCACTTCACTAAAAACTTTACGATAATCAAGCGTTAGTCAAGTACAAGCAGATTTTTTAGATTAAAATACTACGTTTTGTCGATTTTAAGACAGCGTTTAGCAATACAGTACACTACATGACACAGGAACTAACAATGGGTATACCCGGTTTTGAATACCAAGATCTTTATGATGCGGCTCGTTTACAAGATTTACTAGAGGTTTTTTATGCCTCCGTCGAGCAGCACGATGCTGAATTGCATCGTGAATTTTCTGCGTATCGCAGTTGCCAAGGTGAAGGCATGAGCGCCGTTGCCATTTCTGACTTGTTAGTACGCATGGGGCCTTTTGTCGGACAATTTGTGGCTAAATTATTTGATGTCACCCCGGAGCATCAAGCGCAGGCGGCTAAAATTCGTGATGACATGGCGACTATTTTTACTTTTAAAAATGAAGTCGCCAGTAAAGTGACCTTAGCCTTTCATACTGAAAATGCCGACACCTGGGACCATGCGGCCATCGAACGTAATTTCGAGCTCCTGCTGACAGCAGCCTTTCCTGAAGCGTTAGACGATACCGATGTTGAACATCGTGCCGCTCGTGTGGGCGCCCCTATAGGCTTGCTGGCTAGCCATTACAAATTACTCGCTAAAGGCAAAGCCAGCGACTATAGCCAAGCGGATCAGAATGCCGAAAAAATCCGCGCAGCTTTAGCCGCGCATCCAGAAGCCGCACAGCACTTTAGCACTGCCTTAGCCGCACCCGATCTTGCAAGTTTTGTTGATAGCGTGATGGATAGTGTGCAACGCTGGACGTTCTTGGCCTTAAACAATCCAGCGTATGCAGGTTGGTTTAGTTTTAAAACCCCCGCAAAACGTGATTTTGATGATTTAGTCGCCCATGAGATTGTTGATCGCGGCGAATATTCCACCTGGATGGGTGCAGAAAATCACCGTCGTCGCCGTGATGGTTTCAAGCTGACTGACCCACGCTTTAACGCCAGACAAGTTTTGAATGAAGTCGATCATTGTATTTATTGCCATGACCGCGATACCGATTCTTGCTCCAAAGGCATGCGTAACAAAAAAACCAATACTTACAAGGAAGATCCGTTAGGCGTGGTGATTACCGGCTGCCCATTGGAAGAGAAAATTTCCGAAATGCATTTGGTGAAACGCCAAGGTGACAATATTGGCGCGTTGGCCATTATCATTATCGACAATCCTATGTGCCCCGGTACCGGACATCGGATTTGTAATGAATGTATGAAAGGCTGTATTTACCAAAAAACTGAGCCCGTCAATATTCCGCAGATCGAAACCAATGTGCTGACTGATGTGCTGTTCATGCCGTATGGTTTTGAAATCTACAGCTTATTAACCCGTTGGAACCCCTTAAACGTCAAACGTCCGAGCATGTTGCCGTATAACGGCAAAAATGCCTTGGTCGTCGGTTTAGGACCTGCTGGGTACACCATGAGCCATTATTTACTCAACGAAGGCTTTGGCGTGGCAGGTATCGATGGCCTGAAACTGGAACCGTTACCCGTATATTTAACAGGTGACAGCGAACATTTGCCCGAACCGATTAAAGATTTTCGCGATATTTATGAAGATTTAGATAAACGCACTCTGGCAGGTTTTGGGGGCGTGGCCGAGTACGGCATCACTGTGCGTTGGGATAAAAACTTTCTGAAAGTGATTTACCTCACCCTATTAAGACGCCAAGCCTTCCGCGCTTATGGCGGTGTCCGTTTCGGCGGCACCGTTACCATTGATGACGCCTGGAAACTGGGCTTTGATCATATCGCTATCGCTTCAGGTGCGGGTAAACCCACGATTATTGGTTTAAAAAATAATCTTACCCGCGGCATACGTAAAGCGTCCGACTTTTTAATGGCCTTGCAATTAACAGGCGCGGCCAAAGCTTCGTCGTTGGCTAACCTACAAGTACGTTTACCTGCAGGCGTCATCGGTGGCGGTTTAACGGGTATTGATACCTGTACCGAATTATTAGCCTATTATCCGGTGCAAGTAGAAAAAATTCTGACCCGTTATGAAATTCTGTCCGGGGTTCATTCTGAAGCCACCGTGCGCAGTCGGTACGATCAAGAAGAATTACTGATTCTGGATGAATTTTTAGGGCATGGTCGTA